>NZ_JAVJQP010000075.1:0-25651 GCF_040218875.1 Coleofasciculus sp. D1-CHI-01 | reverse complement strand
ACTTTGGGGCGGTTTAGGGGATGACACTCTCACGGGAGACGATTTCTCTGGGGGACAGGGTAGCGATACGTTTGTGCTTGCCCTTGGCGAAGGAACTGATACAATAATAGATTTTCATCTGGGTGAAGATTTTTTGGGGTTGGCAGTACGAAACAATTCAAGACCTTGGTAGCGGACTCAATTACAACAAAAAAGGACTTCAAAGACTACTTAAGCGCATTATACAAGGTGATGTTGGACGCTTAGTATTGACCCACAAAGACAGACTTCTTAGGTTTGGCTCAGAGCTAGTATTTGCAATGTGTGAAGAGTTTAGAACTGAGGTTGTAATCATCAATAAGTCATCAAAAGAATTGAGTTTTGAGCAGGAGTTAGCAACGGACATGATCGAGCTGATTACAGTTTTTTCAGCTCGTCTATACGGATCTAGAAGCAAGAAAAACAAAAAACTTATTGACGGCATGACTCAAGTCGTAAAGGATGTTCAGTAATGCTTTTAGGATTCAAGACAGAATTAAGACTGAACAACAAGCAGCGAACCGCATTAGCTAAACATTGTGGTGTTTCTCGCCATGCGTGGAATTGGGGTCTAGGTTTAACCAAGCAAATACTTGATCACAATCGGGACAATCCAGAGGATAAAATCAAGTTCCCCACTGGGATTGACCTGCACTCATTGCTAGTAGCGCTGGTTAAACCCATCTGCCCTTGGTACTATGAGGTGAGTAAATGCGCTCCCCAGTATGCGCTAAGGCAGTTAGCCCAAGCCTGGAAACGGGCATTTAAAAAGACGAGTAAACCACCTCGGTTTAAGCGTAAAGGAAAGCATGACAGCTTCACTCTAGACGGGTCAATTCAGCTTGACCATTTCAAGATTAGAGTTCCTAAAATTGGTTGGCTGAGGACGTATGAGCGATTGCCCGTTCGATTTCAGCCCAAGTCTGTAATTATTTCCAGGACGGCTGACCGATGGTTTATCAGTTTTAAGTTGGACTTTGAGCCAGTCAACCGCCCCAAACCTCACTTTGTAGTGGGAGTAGACTTAGGAATCAAAGCATTAGCCGTCTTGTCTACAGGCATCGCGGTAGAAGGGGCAAAAAGCTATCGTAAGTACTCCAAAAAGCTCTCTCGTATGCAATGGCTAAACCGTCATAAACAGATTGGTTCCGCTAACTGGAAAAAAGCCCAAGTTAAAATAGCCCGTTTACATCGGAAAATAGCCAACATCAGGAAAGACACATTGCACAAGCTCACCTCCTATTTAGCCCAAAACCACAGCAGGATAGGAGTAGAGAATCTTAATGTGTCCGGAATGATGGCTAATCACAAATTAGCTAAAGCCATTCAAGATATGGGCTTTCATGAGTTTAAACGCCAATTAGAGTACAAATGTCAATTGTACGGGTCAACCTTGGTTGAGGTAGATCGATGGTATCCTTCAACCAAAACTTGCTCCCGGTGTCACACAGTTAAAGACGAAATGCCCCTATCTGAGCGGGTTTTCCGGTGTGACAACTGCGGATTTGAGTGTGACAGAGACTTAAACGCATCGCTCAATTTAGACAGGTTCCGCCAGTTAGGTGGTTTTAGCCTGTGGACTGGTTGAGTGCCGTCACCGCCAGAGTGAAGCAGGAAGTAAGCAGCTTTCGTTAGGTCTGACTAAGGTTGACCAGCTTTGAGTAGGTCTTATGTAACGGAATATCCTAATGTATCGCCGTAGTACTATAACGAGGAACCACTTTGGCAAGGTTTACGTCGGCAGAGTGTAAAACTCTCACGCTAACTCTCTTAAGATTAAATCGGAAAACCAAAACAACACAACAATGAACTCAACCTATCGCATACTGACCATTTTTGGATTAATAACTGTCCTGACGGGATTCTCCGAAGCGGTTCACGCCCAACAGCCAATCAGGGTTGTGCAAGAAGCCTCGTCAGAGGAGTTAACAGCCGTGGAACTGTATAACCGAGGCGTCGATAAATTGGAACAGGGTGATTATGCTGGTGCGATTTCTGACTTCGGGGATGCATTACAACTGGAGCCCGAAGATGCGGATACCTATTATAATCGCGGCTACGCTTATCATAGTCTGGGTAATTACGATGCTGCGATTTATGACTATACCCAAGCGATTAAATTAAATCCCGATTTCAGTCAAGCCCATAGTAACCGAGGCTATACCCATTTTGTGCGCCGGGATTATCAAAAAGCGATCGCGGATTTCACGAAGGCGATCGAAATTGATCCGGAAAATGACACAGCATATATTAGTCGCGGGAATGCCTATGATGAGTTGGGAAATTCTGAAGAGGCTCTCAATGATTACGCCAAAGCGCTGGAAATCAACCCCGAAAATGCTCGCCTTTATTATAATCGGGGGCTAACCCGCAATCGCTTGGAACAATATGAAGACGCGATCGCTGATTATACTAAATCAATCGAACTGCAACCCACCTTTGCTGAAGCGTATTACAATCGGGGGCTGACTCAATTCCAATTGGAGAACATTGAAGCAGCGACGGCTGATTTGCAGAAAGCGGCTGAACTTTTCAAAGAACAAGGCAGATTAGACAGTCATCAAAGTGTTGTGAATGCGTTACAAGCGATGCAAGGGGAAGCAAACCCCTGACCCTACTGATTTTAGCTTTTTAGGCTAAATCGAACTAATGTTTCGCGTAATCCTTAATCAGATTTCACTTCATTGTTAGTCCAAAATCGCTGGATTAACAGGGGTGTTCCCGATTTAGGGAATCGCCGCAATTAGCTAACGCTCGATACAGAGACAGCGACGAACATTAATCCACTAACTAAAACTAGAGCCGCAATTCCCAGGAATACATAGGTGCGTTGCTCGGTTTTGGTTGGTGGTTCTGCTTGGTAGACTTTCGGTTCACGGGCAAAGTTATTTAAACGTCCGCCTTCTTCTGTGGTATATGGCATGGATGATAACCTTTTTTACTCAACTTATAGAATTGTAACAAACTCTCAGTATGAATACTCTCTTGTTTGGATAAGAAATTGTTATAGTCGCTAAAAAGCGGTTCTAACCCTCTAATAACCGTTGCACCGAAACCCGAACATCAAGAAATGCCAAGGGCTGAATTTCTCCCGTCGTCAGGGTTAATTGGCGGGTATAGTCACCATCGACAGGTTCACGGAACACTTTCAGGTGTCGGTTTTTTAAGTTGACAACCCAATAGTCCTCAATTCCGGCAGCGGCGTAAGCCCTGCGCTTGATCTCCAAATCTTTGGCAAGGCTGGTGTTAGCAAACTCAATCAGCCAAAAGACATCTTCAGCGTAGGGATGGCGCTGGCGGTAGATTCGTCCCAGAGGTCTGACGATCGCCAGATCAGGCTCAGGTTCAGAGTTGTTCGGTAGAGTAATAGGACGACCTTCCCGGACTTTAGCGCGATCGCCTAAAAGTTGGCTAAGATAAGTCCCACTTTCATCTCCCAGGTAAGCATGTTCTGGACCCTCCGGGGGCATTTCAATAATTTCTCCGTTTAACAGTTCGACATGACGATTGTCTAAAAGACCCACTTCAATCATGCGGTGGTAGTCATCTAGCGTCCATTTGGCGGTAGTTACGGTCATCAAATTATCCTCCAGATTTTGGGGATTTGATTAATTTTGACGAAGTAATCCTCAAACCCTAACAAAGAACAAAGAACAAAGAACAAAGGACAAATGACAAATGACAAATGACAATCTTAACTAATTGTCCCCGTCAACGGTGAACTCGCACTGGCATAACTTTTAATCGGAATCCGTCCCGCCAGAAATGCCAAACGCCCTGCTTCAGTCGCCATCCCCATCGCTTTCCCCATCGCCACCGGATTTTTGGCTAGCGCGATCGCACTATTCACTAGTATTGCATCTGCCCCCATCTCCATGGCTTGCGCCGCTTCACTAGGCGATCCAATTCCCGCATCTACGACCACAGGAATTCCCGCTTCTTCGATAATAATTTGAATATTTGCCGCCGTTTTAATCCCCTGTCCTGAACCAATCGGCGAACCCAAGGGCATTACTGTGACACACCCCACCTCTTCCAATCGTTTAGCTAACATGGGGTCAGCATTAATATACGGCAGTACCGCAAACCCCTCTTTCACCAGTTTCTCAGCGGCTTCCAAAGTGCCAATCGGGTCAGGTAATAAATATTTCGCGTCGGGAATCACTTCTAACTTGACAAAATTATTATCCTCTTGCCCCAACAACTTTGCCATTTCCCGTCCTAACCGCGCCACCCGCACCGCTTCCTCTGCGGTTTTACAGCCGGCGGTATTGGGTAACATCCAGATTTTTGTCCAATCCAGCGCTTCTGCTAATCCTTCATGACCCGGGGCTTTGGTTTGCACCCGCCGCACAGCTACGGTAACAATCTGACTCCCACTCGCCGCAATACCCTGTTGCATTTGTTCAATGGTGCTGTATTTCCCTGTACCCGTCATCAGGCGGGAGTGAAATGTTCGACCTGCAATGATTAACGGGTCAGATGTCGCTGGTTCTGTAACCGAGGTGGTTTGGGGAAATACGGACGTAATTGGAGAACTGATCATTAAATTTGAGGAGGATTGATGATAAAAGCGATCGTATCGAAAATAGTCTAATAGCGGATCAACAGTTTGCGTTTCCATCCAGTCTGCCAATAGCTGGGCGGTTATTGGGGCGAGGAGAATGCCATTGCGATAATGTCCTGTCGCTAGGGTTAGGTTTTCACAAGGGCTAACGCCCAGGATCGGACACTCATCTGGGGTGGCGGGTCGAAATCCCCACCAGCATTCCCGAATAGACCAATCCTGTAGGGATGGATATAACCGTATTGCCCGTGATAGTAAGGTGTGAATTCCTGCTGGCGTATTATCCGATTGCCATCCCACGTCCTCACTGGTTGCACCAATCAATAATCGCCCATCCCGACGTGGAACTAAGTAGGTATCGGGTCCATACAGCACCCGTTGCAGGGGTAAGGGCTGATGGGGATTGGCTGGTATTTGTACCGACAGCATCTGACCCTTTTTCGGATAAACGGGTAGAGGTAGCAGTTGGTTAGACCAAGCCCCCGTTGCTAAGACATAATGGTCAGCCTGAAATTCACCAACCGAGGTTCTGACGCTACAAACGCGACGATTTTGCTGCTCAATTGCTTCAACGGTTACGCCTTCGCGCAGGTCAATCCCTGATTCTTGAGCGGCTAATCGCAGGGCTTGTGCCAAGGCGCGGTTATCGACTTGCCCATCTTCGGGATACCACCAACCGCCAATCACATCTGCCCCTAAACCGGGTTGATATAGATGAATTGCCTGTTTATCTAACCAATTCCCGACCTCAGGCTCAGAGGCGGAAACATTCTCATAGACGGGGGCGAGAATGCCGCAGGGCAAATATCCTGTCGCCACACCCGTAAGCTGTTCCAGTTTAGTACACCATTGGGAATAGAGCGATCGCGATCGCCCACATAACTCCCGCATCGGACTTTCGGGAATGGCTTCTGCATTAGGAGCTAACATACCAGCGGCGGCTAGAGTCGCTGCTTGTTCAAAGTCGCGGGTTAATACGGTGACTGTCGCTCCCCGCCACTTTAACTCTAGGGCGAGTGCCAAACCAATCACGCCACCACCAACAATTAAAATATCACTGGAAAAGTTCATTAGATAAAACGTTAGACGCGCCCTAGCCAGTCCGTACAGATTTGGTCAATCACGTTACCAGAGAGCCGTAATCGGTTCGGACTCCTCTGTCGCTTCACCCGCGCCTGTATCCGCTTGACCCACTGTGGTTTGAGGGGCTTGAGCTGTACCCTGATTATTTTGGGCTTGATTAATCGTCGCCGGAGCCTGAGCCGTTGGCTGAGTTCCCGTTGCTGCTTGAGGTTGTTGTGTTGCCCCTTGGTCGGTTGCCGTGTCTGGAACCGACTCGATAATTTGGTTAGCTGTGCGGTTTTCGCCCCCAAAGAGTTCTCCCAAAAACGGAAAGGATACTCCTTGCCAACCTAAAGCTGCTCCGACTACAACGGCAGCAATGACCACTAATCCAATTAATTTTAATTTATTCATGTTTGTTTCCCTGTAAACTCTACAGGACTTATGTCCCACCTACATATTAGATAGTTTTTGTACTGGCTTTTTTTACTCGACTGACACCCTCTCCAGCTAAACTTTGTCTGCTGTGGCAACTGTCTCACCGGATTCCAATATCTAGTGAGCTAACGACTTTCTATTATATCGCTCCTCTCCACTGTGATTAACTCCTGCTCCCAGACGTAGCATGAGACGTAGCATGCTACGTCTCTACATTTCACAAATATTTCTGCACCACCTGCCATCCGGTATAGGACACCCAGGCAAATCCGACAAATAAAGCAATATTGGTTCCCAGATGAACTGCTCGTGCCCAAGGGCGTTGGGGGCTAATCTGGGTGGAACTTGCGGCAGACACCGCAACCAACGCTACGACAGCTAATCCGGCAATCAAGTGTCCAGAATGTCCGAGATTGCCATAATGACCGATAGTACCCACTAAACCAATTCCCAGGAGCAGCAAAACCAAACTGACCATTACCCATCCGATGATGTAGTGTAAAGGTCGCAACCATTTCGGTTTGGGGTCTTGAGAGCGCCGTTTCGTGAACAGAACACTGCCCGTCACCGCCAACAGACTATAAGCCGCGAGGGACAAACCCATTGACCAAGCGGCTATTTTCCACAACCAGATAAAGTCGGGCAGATTCACAACTTGATGCCTCAAATTTAGCCTGTTTACTGCCCCAATCGTAACGTAAGAGGTTGCTCGGCTGAACAACCCCCTTAATCTTTGTTTTTTAATGGCTTTTGTTATCTAGTGAGCTGTTGCCACAGCTAAACGCGCTGCAGTGGCTGGGCTATTATTACTAATTATTTCTTCACTGGGCTTATTATCATCAGTCTGTGGTACAACGGCTTTAGCGTCAGAGGACGACGCCGGATTACCGTCTTGAGCGACAAGTAAGCGAGTACAGGGTATGGTATCCGAGAGAATCGCACTTGCCATCATGCCGGTGTGAATCTCTAATAGCGCTTGGGGTAGGGCTTCAAAGACTAAGCGCTGTCCTGGAAAAACCACGCGCTCAAAATACCAATTGGGAATATTTGTAATCCGAGCAATTTGAATCTGGCTCGTGGCGTTTACGTAGCAACAGACAATGTGAGTTTGATTATCAGAAGGTAGGGGATCAAGTATCTGAGTCATAACTGCTGAGTGAGGTACTAAATGAATTCTGATTGTTATTACTTCACCTAACTTAGCACTTGTGATCCCTTCCCTGTTGTAAACCCGACTACCAATTGTGCGGGTTTTTCGCCAATCTCGTCCCAGCGATCGCCGCTAAATGGCTAATTTGTCCCATCCCTGGGGATGAGAACTTCTACCTAGGGTTAAGACCCTCAATTGGAACGCCTTAGGTAAGATTGCTTAGATTGCCTCCCTCAGACTCTCAGATATGAACCCCACGAAAAAAAATAGCATACGCTTGAGGTCAGAACCCAATCTTGTTAAAGTAAAGTTAAGTTATGTGAAAAAGAAATCCAATATCTGAGAAAGCTGGGCTGGGGCTGTGTTATTCTCTCCCGGTCGGTGAGGGCTTAAACGTCTGCGTACACCGGGTTTTCCTCCAAGTTGGGTTGGAGATTTGCCCAGTTCAACCGAGCCAATCCTGTTCATAAAAGCCGATTTACCCCAGATAAAATTTATAATGTCACCAAAAATTCTTTATGTGCGCCTCCCCTGCAACCCGATTTTCCCGATTGGTGTTGTCTATTTAGCCGATCACGTTCACAAACTCTTCCCAGAGGTAGAACAGCGCATCTTTGACTTAGGCACTGTACCTCCCCTGGATTTTTCGCGATCGCTCGACGCCTGTATTGACGAATTCCAACCGACGATGTTGGTATTCTCCTGGCGCGATATTCAAATCTATGCTCCAGTTGGCGGTAGAGGGGGGAACCCCTTGCAAAATGCCTTCGAGTTTTACTACGCCAGTAACCCCTTTGTCAAGTTACGCGGGGCGATCGGTGGCTTACGCCTCGCCGCTGCTTATTACAATGAACTGTGGCGTAATTTAGGATTGATTCGCCGGGGACTTAAACGCGCTCGTACCTACAACCCAGAGGCACGGGTGATGGTTGGCGGCGGTGCAGTGAGTGTATTTTATGAACAACTGAAGACTAAATTACCCAACGGGACAATTGTCTCCGTTGGCGAAGGTGAAACCCTACTAGAGAAACTCCTGCGGGGTGAATCGTTTGCTGATGAGCGCTGTTATGTGGTGGGTGATACGCAGCCGCGCGATCGCATGATTCATGAACGCCCAACTCCCCTAGAAAAAACGGCGTGTAACTACGACTATATCCAAAGCATCTGGTCGAGTTTCGACTATTATTTCCAAGAAAGTGACTTTTATATTGGGGTGCAAACTAAACGGGGTTGTCCCCACAACTGCTGCTACTGTATCTACACCGTCGTCGAAGGTAAACAAGTACGGATCAATCCCGCTGATGAAGTGGTTGCCGAAATGCGCCAGCTTTATGATCGAGGTATCCGCAACTTCTGGTTTACTGATGCTCAGTTTATCCCCGCCCGGAAGTTTATCGACGATGCGGTGGAACTGTTGCAGAAAATTCTTGATTCTGGGATGACAGACATTCACTGGGCGGCATACATTCGGGCAGATAATCTCACCCCCCAATTATGTGACTTGATGGTGAAAACCGGGATGAACTACTTTGAAATCGGCATTACCAGTGGTTCCCAGGAATTAGTCCGCAAGATGCGGATGGGGTACAACCTTCGCACCGTGCTGCAAAATTGTCGGGATTTGAAAGCAGCGGGCTTTAATGACTTGGTTTCGGTCAACTATTCCTTTAATGTAATAGATGAGCGACCAGACACCATTCGCCAAACCATTGCCTATCACCGGGAGTTAGAGCGAATCTTTGGTGCTGACAAGGTGGAACCCGCGATCTTCTTTATCGGACTACAACCCCATACTCATTTGGAAGCCTACGCTTTTGAGAACAATATTCTCGAAAAAGACTACGATCCAATGAGTTTAATGCCTTGGACAGCGAAAAAGCTACTCTGGAATCCCGAACCCCTAGGCTCTTTCTTTGGTGAGGTTTGTCTGCAAGCGTGGCGGCAAAATCCCGATGATTTTGGTCGCGAAGTGATGAAAATTTTAGAGGAACGCTTGGGCTGTGCGGATTTAGAGGATGCATTAGCGGCTCCGATTGAAGCCTCAGCTAAGACGCCGCCTAAACAACTGGTTACAGCGGGGTAGTTGATTCTATCCGTTTATCGTTAACTCGAACAGCTTGGAGAAATTTAACCCTAAAATGTATCATAATTAACATAAAATCATCGGTTAAAATTCTCCCCTGCTCCCAGACGCGCCATGGCACGTCTCTACACACCCACTTTCCTCTGAACCCCTCAGACAAGGTTTGATCATGCTGCAAGGTTCGATATTACAAAAGTTAGATACAGCTCATCGCGGCGGTAAGCGACCGCTGAATTTTGGCGTTTATCACAAAAACACCCTGATTGCCCTGTGTCATGCTTTGGAAGACTTCATCTTAGAGTCAGAGGGAAAACCTCTGCTAATTGCAGCATTTCAACAGGGGAAATGGTATATGCAAGAGGCAGAACGTTATGGCGATTTAGCCGAACAGTCGTCTCAAGTGGTAATTCTGGCGACAGCGGAGACGGGTTTTGGGGAACATCCCACCAGCCAACGATCTAATGTGAGACTATTGGATTTAGAGGCTTCTGATCCAGTGGCTCAAGAATGGCATTTGATCATCATGTCGGAGACATACACAGCAATGGTCTTATGTCAAGAGCTATCTACCGAGGATTATGGCAGCAAAGGACCACCGACAGATGATCGGGAGCGCAAGTTTTATGGGTTCTGGACATTTGAGCCGGAATTGGTTCGGGAAACAGTCGATTTGGCGATCGCACACATTGGCGGTTACGATCAACAGTTACAACAGTGCCTCACCGACCAAGCACAACAGATTACGGATGCCTTCGGGAGCAAAAAACGCGATGATGTGGGGCAGGTTGTGTCTCGTGTCGTGGATTATCTGGAACGCTTTAAACAAGAATTACACCAAACTGAGGATGAGCCGCTTCAGAACTTGCCCCTTGCTGAGGAAGCCTTAGATAATAATTTAGTGTCTAGTAAAGTGCAGGCATTTTTGCGGATGGCACAGCTCATCGATCAAGCTGATGTAACCAATCCCATGGCAGCGGCGGAAGTGGCAACCCTTTGTGAAGCGATGGGTCAATTGCTTGACTTACCCGCATGGCAAATCAAACGGTTGCGATTAGCGGGATTGCTGCATCGCCTTGCGCCGTTACAAGCCGTAGATGATGACCTAGAACCAGCAAAATCCACGGTGCAGCAACAGACGGTAGCTCAACAAGAGACGATGCCCAAATCCTCGGTTTTGCGTGTCATGCCCCAATTACAGGCAATTGCTCACATTATCACCCACCAAACCGAACATTGGGATGGCTCCGGACAACCGGATGGTTTGGCTTATGATGCGATTCCCTTGGAATCGAGGATTTTAGCACTGATTACCACATTTCAACAGCGACTGAAGGACTATCAATCCCAAGAGACTCCTTTGGCAAAAGCACTCGATGACTGTCAGGCGTCAGGGGGTACAGTATTTGACCCAAAACTGCTTGAGGCTCTAGAACTACTGGTGATGGGAATGCAACAGGGTATGAGTTTACAGGCAAATCAACCTAAAATAGCCGCCGGGATGTGGTTGATTGATTCCCATTCCCCTCAGGAAGCCCAATCAAATGTTTCGTCTTAAGGTTTAAGTCACGCAGGAAAATTGATGGAAATCGAAGCAATTCGCGCAGGAAAAATTAAGCAGCTCTCAGGTGCTAATCTAGACGACGAAGATTTGTCTGGGAGCCAACTGGAACAGATTAATTTGGCAGGCGCTAGTCTGGTGGGTACGAATTTGTCGAGAGCGAATCTCAACGGTGCTCGTCTGGATGGCGCTAAACTGCTGTGCGCTCAATTGGTGTCGGCTGATGTGCGGGCAAATTGTTTGGGCGCTAATCTGATGCAAGCCAACTTGACTGGGGCGGATTTGCGCGGGAGCAATCTCCGAGGCGCAAATTTAATGGGCGCGAATTTGACACAGGTATCCTTTGCTGGTGCCTTTTTGAGTGGTGCGAATCTGATGGGGGTTAACCTCCAGGGCGTCGATTTCCGAGGTGCTGATCTGCGGGGGGCGAATCTCAACAGTGCTAATCTTAAGGGGGCGGATTTATCGCAAGCGGATTTACAAGGCGCTAGCTTGTGTGACGCCAATTTTGAGGAAGCGGATTTGCGCGGGGCGAATCTGGGAGGGGCGAATTTAACGGGAGCGAATTTGCTTTGTGCCGAACTCGATGACGTCAATGTAAATGGTGCGAAGTTAGAGCGGACTTGTGTGGTAGGAACGTCTCTGGAAAGTAGTTCCTAGAGGGTTGCCTGAGAATCGTGAGTTATTGTCCTTATAACAAAAGCAATACAAAGGACAAAGAGGCAGCAAATGATAATATTCTGACATAGAGGCTTGGATTTAGGCTTCACTCCTGCTATGATTCATGATTATCGAGTTGCGCCCAAAAAACTCTTCCATCTCGACAGGGTGGAGGAATATTTGGTATTGGAGTGATGGGGAGAATAGGGAAAAATAGGGAAAAAGGGTTAATGACCCTGATAAAATTAGGGACGTTTAATCTCCGGGGAATCTGTCCTGGCTCACCTCCTCACGCCCTCAACCGTCCCCGTTAACGAAAAAGGTATCGTGCCAGACTAGGGGATTGGGAGGATATCTATCCCAAAATCAGTTCGGTTATTTCCCTGATGCAACTCTATCCGTTTCTCGGTGTTTTAGGCGATGATAGTAACTAGGAGAGAATGCCAACCTGTTGAACCCTGTCGGTGTCAGGAGGAAAAGTAGCAGATGCCACAGCCGGATGATTTTTCCGAAATATTGAACCTTTACCTCTTTACCGTCGTCTAAAGGTGTAATACTATAGAGTTAAGGTAAACTCATACTGACTTCGCATTCGCCCTGTTCCTAGCCCAGAGTTAGTAAGCTGGGAAACGCCGCAGAATCAACGAAGAGACAACTGAGTCAATCGCTTTAACTCCTGATCTAAGGTTCGATCTCCTGCCCAACTCAATACAGGTAGGAGTCTATACATCTTTTAGTAGATGTAAACAACCGCTTCGCGCACGTATCCTCAAGGTGAGAGATGGCTATAGCTTTTGCTTTTGAGGTCAAAATCCGCGACAGATTTATTGCTCGTTTACGGAGTCACTACTCACAGATGCCCACTGTTAACACCAAACCAAAAACGACCAAGCCCACATTTTCGGCAGATATGGTTCGCACCTATCTGCATGAAATCGGTCGCGTGCCACTACTGACCCATGAGCAAGAAATTGTCTATGGTAAGCAAGTGCAGCAGATGATGCCGCTCTTGGAGGCAAAAGAAGCCTTAGCGGAAACGAAGAAGCGCGAACCGACGATACAGGAGTGGGCAGATCACGTTAATTTAGAGGAATCAGCCCTCAAGAAAATTATAAACCAGGGAACGCGAGCTAAGCGCAAAATGATCGAAGCGAATCTGCGCCTAGTGGTAGCGATCGCCAAAAAGTATCAGAAGCGTAACATGGAATTCCTGGACTTGATTCAGGAAGGCACCCTGGGATTAGAGCGAGGTGTGGAGAAATTTGACCCAACGCGAGGGTATAAGTTCTCTACTTATGCTTACTGGTGGATTCGTCAAGCCATTACTCGCGCGATCGCCCAACAAGCCCGTGCAATTCGGCTACCGATTCACATTACCGAAAAGCTAAATAAGATCAAAAAGGTTCAACGGGAACTGTCTCAGAGATTGGGGCGTAACGCCACACCAGCTGAGATTGGTCAAGAGTTGGAGTTAGAACCTGCCCAAATTCGCGAATATTTGAGCATCGCTCGTCAACCCGTATCCCTAGATGTGCGAGTGGGGGATAACCAAGATACAGAATTATCTGATCTGTTGGAAGATAGTGGACCTACACCGGTTCATTACACCACCCAGGAATCCCTGCGCCAAGATTTAGATAATCTCCTGGCAGAATTAACCCCCCAACAACGGGAAGTCTTGGCACTCCGCTTTGGCTTAGAAGATGGGAATGAACTGTCTCTGGCAAAAGTAGGACAGAGACTCAATCTCAGTCGTGAGCGGGTACGCCAGTTAGAGCATCAAGCTTTAGCCCAACTCAGACGACGCCACGCCACGGTGCGGGAATACATTGCCAGTTAGTTTGTTTGTAGTTGCGCTGTCTTCGCCCTAAACGCTGGCATCCCCTACGACAAGTTTAGCCAAGAACTAAAGTTCTGGCTCAAAGCTTAAACCCGTTAAAACGGGTTCACAAACTGTTTCCGAACGTCCAAGTTGGCGACATGCTGTCGAAGTGGTAGCGCAATAGGCTACCACTTTTTTTGTAAAAAAATATTAAGTTTTTAGGCAATGCCAAGACTAGAGATTGAAGTCCCTAAAATACTCTGTCAGTAGGAAAACCCGTCTGATGAGTGAGTAGATGTTCATTCCTTCGAGGGAATCGTCACTTAATGATAATCCGCTATTTTTTAACTAAAGAGTAATGAAGGCTCCAATCCAATTGCAAACGATCATAATTTTGCCCGTGCGAACTGTGACGGTTAAGAAACCGGATAAAGGCAGCGCAAACCAGAGACAGGTTCACGGTTAGATAGAAAGTAAGGATGCCTGCTAACGTCTACTTTAGCTTAAATCTACTTTAACAAATTAGGGCGGCTACCAACTGTGTACTAAAATTCCAAATTTTTTAAGGGTGTTTCGATATTATTTTAAAGGAGGTAACCACGGTGATTAGCCGATTCATTGAGTTTTTCCAGTCCCAACGTCAACCGTCTTTTTCTTGGCGTTTACCCCTAACCGGGTTACTGCTCACCGTAGGACTAACAATGAATGTCTCCAGTAGACCCCTAGCCGTCGCTCAACAACTCAAGCAAACCGTGGATAGTTCCACTGGGGAAACGAATCCATCTACTGTATCCGCTTCAGCCACTTCAATCCTAGATGGCACTTACCTTTACGGTCAATCCTCCCAACCCAATCAGATTGGTCAAGAATATATTGTGTTTCAAGCCAATCAAGGACAGCTAGTTGGGGCACTTTACTTACCTCAATCTGAATTTAGCTGTTTTCATGGCACTCTAGAATCTAAACAGATGAATCTCCGAGTTGTCAACCCCTACAACCAAACTGCTTTAGCTCATACTATTGAGAATCAGCAAGAAACTGCGGTAGCGGCGGCGGGGAGCCAGCTTAATCTCGATCGCACTTACGAATCCTTAACCTATCCCTACACCGTTAAGCTTGATCAGTATCAACCCGTTGGTCAACTGAGTGAGAATGATCAGCGGATGTTGAATATCTGTCGGGAAAACTTGTTCTGACAAATGACAAATGACCAATGACCAATGACCAATGACCAATGACCAATGACCAATGACAAATGACAAATGACCAATGACCAATGACCAATGACCAATGACCAATGACCAATGACGAAAATATTAACACCCTACCTCTAATCCCTCTGGCGGTTGGGAATAGAAGGCTTGTTCCTCTGCGGCTGTGGGTGAGTTCGTAAATTGTTCGATTTGAGTCAATAAGGTTTTTGCTTCTAGATCACCATTGTCGGTTCGGTGTTTGAGGTAGAGCTTTAGTTCATTAACTAGGGCAGTGGGGATGTTCATGGGTAAACTCCAATGAAAACGCTATATTCCATTTTGGATGATGAATGATCATATGATCAAAGGAAGCGAAAAGTTAAAGGTTGATCCTTGTGTTGGCACACTGGTAACACTAATTTGTCCCCCGTGAGCATTAATAATTTGCCGACATAAATATAAGCCTAAACCAATTCCGGTTAAGTGTTGAGAGTGCAATCCCCGAACATAAAGCTTAAAAAGCCGATCGCACTGCTGTTTGCTCATCCCTATCCCGTCATCGGCGATCGCACAATGAAGCATATCCCTCTCAACCCTTACTGTCAGCGTAATCTTAACCCCCGGTAGATTGTGTTTAAGGGCATTCGTCAATAGATGATGAAACACACACCGCAGTTGAGTCGGATCAGCTTTAACCGGGGGTAAGGTTTGGGGAATAACCGTCGTTAATTGAGCGTGGTTACTGCTGAATAACGGCTGCAAATCAGTCAGGATTTGGCTGAGGAGTTCATTTAAGCATAAAGGTTGACAGTGGAGTTCTATTTTCCGCCCTTGGTTAAAATGGTCTTCAGATAAGGCATTGATCAACGTCAATTGGCGATCGCTATTTTCAATCAGCCGATCCAGAATTCGGCGTGGCAGGGCAACGGTTTCACCAGGGCTGTTTTGGGTTCCCTTCAACATCAGAATTAAGCCCATCATTGATGTTCGTAGATCATGGGATACCGCTTGTAAAAACACATCTTTGAGTTCGTAAAGCCGTTGCAATTCCTGCATTTTTTCCTCAAGTTGCAGGGTGCGTTCCGCCACTTGACTTTCCAGGTTACTATTAAGACCTTGGACTTGTTGGTACAGTTGAGCTTGTTGAATGGCAATGGTGACTTGAACCGCTAATCGTCTTAACCAATCCACCTCAAAGGATTGCCAATGACGGGAACAGTGGCATTGATGAACGGCCAAGAGTCCAAACAGTTGCTCATCCAGAATTAATGGAATTGCCAGGGTAGCTTTAATCTGATAGCACCGATAAAAGTCTTTGAGATAGGGCGTTACATTAACCCGCTCCGTATTATCCCGGATTAAAATTTGACGCTGAGCAAATAATTCTTGGGTTTCTTGTAATAGTTTCTCTGAAGGTTTCCATCCCAACAGAGATTTATAAGCAGAGGCGACAGATTCGGCAGCAATTTTACTGTGGTTATTTTCATCTAGATAACTGATATAGACACGATCTGCCTGTAATAATTGCCGCACTTCCACAACAGTGGTTTGCAAAATCTGGTCTAAATCTAAAGATTGACGAATCCGCAGGGCAATCTCCGCTAACAAGCGATCGCGTTCTAAGGTAGCCCGGAGTTGATGTTCTGCCTGTTGACGCTCTTGACTCGCGGCGGCTAGAACTAAGGCGGTTATTGTTACCACTGCCATAAACGTTTGTAGCAGTAGAATTGCCCCTAGGGTACTTCCCGTTTTCACCACAAAGGGTCCGATCCCCTGGAGAACACCGCCAATTGCCATTCCCGAAACGATTAAACTGGCAAGAACCGCACCCCACACCCGAAATCGCAGCGCCGCCCAAACGACAAAGGGAAAGGGTAAATATTCCAGGGGATAGTCGGAAAGATCAAAGGTAGTTCGAGACTGGAAAACTAGCCAACTAAATACCCCCAGTAGACTCCAGCACAGGACGGCTTCTAAAATCTGTTGGGGTGGATAATCTGGCGGAAAAATTCGCTGAGGAGATTCCTGAACAATTAATAGCAGTAAGGGAGTAAATACTAAGATTCCCATACTGTCTCCTAACCAAAGGGTTCCCCAATTCAGTCCAAATTGATGCCATGGAATAAAATTTACCCAGCAATTCACTAGCGTACTAATCGTGGCATTAATTGAGGGGGCAATGATCGCGCCGAAGATAATTAGAGCATAAGCATCCTTAAGCCGTTCTAACGTCGGGTTAAAATCCAGGCGACGTAATCCCATCGCACCGACGACAGCTTGTAACGTACAGCCGATTACCGAACCCAGAGACACCAAAAATGAGGCTCCCAGAGACAGATTGAGCCAAAATGCACCAATCGCCACACCAACCCACAGCCGTTTTCCCTGCAAAAAAAGGGCAGCCAGAGCAATCCCCGCACCAACCCACACCGGAGACGCCTCAGCGCCCAATCCTAGCCAAGACAATGTAAAATGAGCGCTACCCTTATAAGCGATCGCGACTAGAGCAACTGTGATCAGGTATCGCCAGAAACGCTGCTGACTCCCAGGAAATATGGACAAAATTAAATCTTCACCGTGACTAATATTCAAGATTCCATAGCTAAGAGCGATCGGCTTCCATCAATAGGATGCCCAAGCTTATCAAAACTTAACTTCCCCTAGGTGGGTGAGTGTTGAGTTTTGACCCTTCACGACCTTCGAGGGAACCTGGTTTGTAGGGGCGGGTTTGACTACTAACCTATGTTGCCACCCAGATGTGACTAAACCCGCCCTGATGAATGACAAATGACGAATGACAAATGACGAATGACTATTCCTGTCTCACACTCTCCGGAACCCCCACCGGGGAAATACCCGCGATCGCTCTCAGGTTTTGAGAGCGAATTAATTCGGTAAAATTTAAACTCAGTCGTCCTTCTATCTCAGCCACGGATTCAATCGCCGCTAATAAATGCTGTGCCGCTTCTGTTTCGGTATAGCCACGCCGCAGGGCAACTTTGATCGCATCGGTATCCGCATCTAAGTGAGTTTGACAACTGCGACTGCTGCGCCAAATTTGACTCCCTGCGATCGCACTCAATCCCGTCGCCACGACGACACCCACCGCATCGCCTTGCACAAGTTCTACCATTCCCCCTAACAATCCGGCAATGACGACGCCTTGATATAAATCTGGCTTAAACCATTTGATCGTAATCAACCAACTTACGGTGCTTAGGAGCAGCATATCCCGTTGCGGTCTGGGTAAGCGACGCCACAGATCAAAGTTAATATAGATTGGACGATCTCTCAACCAAGGCATCGGGAAAGGAGTTTCAATCACCGCCGTCTGTTGCGGTTTACTGATAATTTTGGTCAGCATTCGCCCAGAGGCGGGCATTAGATCACGCAAGCGGCGAATTTCTGGCTCTGGATTCATCAGCCGAGGGACTCAAACTTAGAGGATTTATTAGGATAAAGTTAAAACACTTATTTTCCCAACTATCTCATGCCTGCCTTAAAATGCAAAACGCCTGGGCAGGGAAACCCCTAAGATAGGCATAGGAGATTGTCAAGATTAAACTCTTTCCTTAAGCTACAACCCAGCGATAGACTATGGACGCTTTTACCCCATTTCCGCCGCAATGGACAAAATCAGCTACTCATGCATTAGAGTTCTGCTGTCCCACCTGTCATGCTTCTTCGATGGAAGCCCAACGGGTTTGGATTAATCGACAATCGCCAGTCCTGACTGAAGATTATCGAAAAAAGTGGCAAGAGTTCTATCAATGCCAGTGTGGTAAAGTGTGGTGGGCTTGGAGTAGCGATCGCCCTCCCTCGGAATTGACGAACCGCGATCGACCCCCAGATTTGTAATGTCGAATACCATAAACAGCAAGTCACCCATGGCAGTAGTTGGGCTAGCATTCCAGTTTATTTATGCGCGTTTCCACTCTCATCGCCCTAACCCTAAGTACAGCCAGTTTTTGGGGAATGCCAATTGCCCCGATTCATGCTGTGCAGCAAGCTGATGGTACCGTTTCCTTTGAAAAATCACCACGCTTGATTAATGTGTTCACCACATTTGATCATGTGGGAGTATGGGGAGCTAAATATTATTTCACCCTAGAACTTCCAGAGAATGCGGGTGAACCCTTACAGAAGGTGACGATTAGTCAACGGGAAGGAAGCGAAACTATCCGTTTTCGACTTGATGATACTTTAGCATTTACCGGAACCGCTCGAAATAAAGGCGAACAATTGCCGTTACAATCGGTGACCAGAGATGATGCAACCAAAACGGTTGCTGTTAGTTTTGCCGAACCGATTTCTCCAGGAACCACATTTACCATTGGTCTTCAGCCACAGCATAATCCCTATTGGGGTGGAGTTTATTTATTTGGTGTAACCGCTTTTCCGGCAGGAGAAAAACCCTATGGATTATATCTTGGTGTGGGACGGTTGCACTTCTATCGACGAACCTCTTGTCGATGGGGATTTTGCTAGATAGGAAGGTGTTGGGGAAGCTGGGGAAGATGGGGAAGATGGGGAAGATGGGGGAGATGGGGAAGATGAGGGAGATGGGGGAGATGGGGAAGATGGGGGAGATGTGATGACACAAGCATCTGTCTGTAGGGGCGGGTTTAGGGACTAATATTGATTGTTATCCCTAGCTTGGCTGCAAAACCCGCCCCGACCATAAGACGAATGACGAATGACGAATGACAAATTACCAAGGACTACCAACCATAGTAAACGCACTCCAGTAATAAGGATGTTGAAAGTTACCGTCTCCGAGTCTGGCTAATTCTGGTGGTAACGGGACTGATTTATCACCCGCAATCAGCTGACCCCCTTCAATATAGACTTGTCCCTGCAACATTGCCAGTTGAGTTTGTCGCAGTGCTTCGGCTTTTATTGGCGCTTGTTTGAGGGTTTGATAGAGTTGAGTCATTAATCCTAACGTTCCCTCATCACTGACATACCATAAACTGCCTACGGCTGATTTTGCGCCCGCTTGAACCGCTAATCCAGCAAAACCTAATTCGGCTTCCTCATTCCCCAACGCCGTGCGACAAGCACTGAGAACTAAGAGTTCAACGGGAGGATTATTCCAGTCTAATTGAGGTAATTGATTGAGTCGCAGCTTCCTATCCCAAAGTTGGATATAGGAGTTATTCGGTTCTCCTGATTGGAAATTGGCATGAGTGGCTAAGTGGATAATGCCAAAAGGTTGCTGTTGACGTTGTTCTTTGAGATTTTCCAGAGTAAAAGTCTCGTTAAGAAAAGATTTTCCTTGCCACAGGGATTGGGTAATCGCGGATAACTCTACGGGGACAGCAGGTAAAGGTTTTTGATCCGTAAATTGGGCGACTCCCATTGCTAAAACTTCCATGTTTTCAATGGGAGCATAGTTGGGATTTACCAGGCTTAAACTTGGCATTAAACCAACACTGTATTTCTCAATCAAAAACTGTTGACCATCGTAAAGAGCAGCCATAGGAATAGAGCGCAAGCCGTAGTCTACTAGGAAGGTTACGTTTTCGATACCGAGGGCTTGTAGTTCATCGTCCATGGGAGCCACTAGCCAATCATAAAGTTGTTTACCGGGGGCAATGTAGCCTTTGCGACTGCGAACATTGGTGACTTCTAAGCGAAACTTATCCGCAACGTTGAGAACTTGTTGGCGAGTGATTTCTGGGATTCGTTTGCGAATGGGTAATCCATTCGCTGTAACCAGGAGTAATTCTAATTGGTCTTCAGGATTACGGGTTTTAGTAGGAGAAGTTTGCCTTGACGATGATGGATTTTCGGTTTGATTAGAACTCTCTAGCGGGACAAAACTGATATAAAGCAGTGCAGATTTAACTCCTGTCGTTTTCTCGATGTTGCTGAGAATATTTCGGCTTTGAGCGAGAGTAACTAAGGGGATATCAGTGGGTAAGCCTAAATAGTCTACAAATTGCCGAGTAAAGTTTTCCTCTGAGGCGTCAACAGATTGGAGAGATGAGTCATCAGAAGAAGCGGGTGATGAGGCTTCGCTGGATGAGTTGTTAGCGGGGGTGGATGGATTGCTATTCGTTTCACTGGATGGGGTTTCAGCGGAGACAGATTGAGTACTGTTGGTTTCGCTTGGACTAGGATTGCTGGAGTTAATTGGTTGATTTGTCGGTTCAGATAGAGTCGTATCGCTGGAATTATTCAGATTGTCTTCGAGATTATCCAGGTTATCTTCTGGGTTCACAGAAGCAGAGTTTTCGGGATTATTAAGGTTATCTTCCGGGTTCACAGAAGCAGGGTTTTCGGGATTATCAAGGTTATCTTCTGGGTTCACAGAAGCAGGGTTTTCGGGATTATCAAGGTTATCTTCCGGGTTCACAGAAGCAGGGTTTTCGGGATTATTAAGGTTATCTTCCGGGTTCACAGAAGGAGTTCTTTCGTAAGTAAGAATTGGAGACTCTTCCTCACCACCAGGAATAAGTTGCTCAGGATCAATTTGCCAATCAGTGTCATTATCAAGATCGGGAGATATGATAGGAACTAGATTAATCAGGGGATCGGTTTCTGGATCGGTTTCCGGATTAAGAATTGGAGGAATTTCTGAATCGGTTCCCGGATTAAGAATTGGAGGAGTTTCTGGATCGGTTCCCGGATCAGGAATAACTGCATTTTCGGTTCTCGTAAACAGACTCTGATTTCTCAGTTCCTGCTCTCCGGGAATGATATTGTTATATCGAATGCTACCCCCAGCGATCAAGTTTATACGACCTAACTCACCCTCTCCCCGTTGAGAAACATCTATAGTACCGTTGATATTAATATCGCCCGAAGCGGATAATTGTACAGAACCGCTATTCCCAGAATCATCTTCACTTGTAGATATATTCCCAGGTCTATTTACAGATATATTGCCGATAATGATATTACCTGAATCAGCCTCCAATAGTATCGAACCAGCATTACCAGAACCATTATCATTGGTATTGATACCATTATTGATAGTAATGTTCCGAGAACTAGACAAGGTTACCGAACCTGCATTGCCATCATTCTGGTCGTTAGTAACTATGTTGTTTGCCAAAATGTTACCAGCGGCAGATAATTCTACGTCCCCCGCATTACCTAAACTTTGATCAGTTGTATTAATAGTGCCATCGATAGTAATATCACCAGTAGCGTTTAATATTACAGAACCAGCATCAGTTGTCGGCACAGAATTAGACGTCGTGATATTCTTAACGGTAATATTTCCGGGTGACGATGGACTTCCTGTAGAGGCAAAACTTGTGTTTCCAGTGTTTTGGGGAACATTGGGGGGATTCTTCAAATCTGCTGGGTTTAAACCTGCCCGCAAAATTACGGAGGGAGAGTTAGCCAAGAGTCGAATATCTGGATCAGGATCAGAAACTGAAAACATAGTATCGGGTCCAGTAATTGTGATATTCCCGCCAGTAATACTGCCTGTCGCTTCTATCTTCAGTGCCACACCATTATAATCACCAAATGTAACATTCCCATCAACGCTAATAATCGGGTCAAAATAACTCACAAAGTTACCTGGATTACCGACTAAATTCAGCAGCGAGAAACTTCCACCACTGGTAAAATGAGCATCGCCTGAAATATCTCCATCGCTGACTAAGCTGAGATCGCCGCCACTTTGAAAAGGCGTTTGGGGATGATTTAATGCCAATATATCAATGGTATTATTTCCTTGAATATAAAGATTGCCTCCAGCTTGAGCAAGGAAAGGATGGGTTACGCTATCGCGCACCCGCACCGTATCTTGTGCCAATAAATTCAAGTCACCTGTAGTTTGTAACTGACTCTCAACCAAGGTTAGGTTATGCTGGGCAGATAAGGTTGCTGTCTCAGCAATAACGTTTTTCGCAACAATATCTCCAGATTCAATCGGAATACCAGACGCTGAGATTTCTGCTGTTCCATTGCTATTGACTTCAACGTCTGGAAACTCAACCGAACCTGTCAGCAATTCCGGTAAAGATAAGGGAGTAACGGGTATCTCTCCCGCCGGAACTTCTAGACTTAACAAATGTCCAGGTTGACTGAGGCGAACTGTACTCTCACCGGGAACTGTGGTAATGGTAATCTGTCCGTTAGCGGCTTCCAAGTTACCTGTACTTACTACTGTACCGCCAACTAAGCTTAAATCTTTGCCAACCTCTAGATTACCCCCATTGACAATCGCCCCAGGGTTGGATGTGTTAAACGTAAAAGCATTGGGTTGACCGATAAGAGAGGTATAATTATTGGATGCGATCGCACTAAACCAATTCTCCCCAAACCCAATCCCCGTCGCTGTTGTCGCCGTAAAGGATGCAGGTACATCTAACCGGGAATTTTGACCAAACACAATCCCAGCCGGATTCATCAAAAATAGATTGGAATTGCCTCCCGTTACCTGAATTAACCCATTAATTAATGAAGCATTGCCTCCTGTTACACGGGATAAAATGTTCTGGATAGCTGGATTGGTTAGAAAATTAGCTGTCTGGTTGACATCTAAACCGAACTCACTAAAACTGTAAAAAAGATTAGCGCCATCTCCAGAGGTTTGACCACCAGTAATCGTGAATTGATTTCCACTAGCTTCTACTTGAGTATTTGTTCCATCATTGGCTGGCACAGGTTGAGGTTGTGCCTCAACGCCAGTAGGAAAGAATCCTAAAACTAACGTTCCTAGTAAAATACGATTGACTTTACGATTTTCAGTTAGCCAAGTTAATAACTTGGTCAGATGCCATCTTTCCTTAGTTAACCCCACAGCTATTTTCCTCTGATTCATGGGTCGCCGCCTGATCAATCAAGCTCAATTTAGTTTGTTAAATTATGATTTAGATTTCCATATCAATCGTTCCAAAAAATGCGTATTATTCAAGAGATTAAAAACTGTTTAGGAGATTAATGCAGTGCGTTTTTATTTTATTCAATTACTTGGTCTAACTTAGAGATTATGAATAACAAGCAATAACTTGTCTCACTTCTTATCTATTTATTCAATATCTGCAACCCCGGTGCTGATCAATGTAATTCACCATTCAA
This sequence comes from Coleofasciculus sp. D1-CHI-01, assembly GCF_040218875.1. NCBI lineage: Bacteria > Bacillati > Cyanobacteriota > Cyanophyceae > Coleofasciculales > Coleofasciculaceae > Coleofasciculus > Coleofasciculus sp. D1-CHI-01. The sequence continues at coordinate 2,055 of NZ_JAVJQP010000075.1, read as the reverse complement.
TCCTTACGATTGATTTCCGGATAATTATTCAGCAGCATCAATAATTTAATCTATGCCTTATTTTTAGGATAGCATCGTATATTGTATAGTTGCTAAACTTCATTAAAACTTCATTGACAGATTGTCCAAAGTGTAGATTGTGTAAATCAACTGAACTATGTTAAGTTCTGCGAATATGTCTCAAACCCTTATATAAACGTAGCTTGCTTCTCGCTTCGCGAGAATAGCATTTTTATTTGAGATGTGGAAATCACGATGGTAGACAAAGGCAACAGGCAAAACCTCGACCCTTTGACAAGCTCAGGACATCGCTTACCTCGACGGTCAGTGAGCCTAGCCGAACTGCGCTCGGTAACACGCTCGGTGTGTCATAGGTAACAGGCAACAGGAAGAAAGAGTTCCAGGTATTTTAGGTATGATTAGAAACTAGCGTTGGATTTCATGAATGATTTTAAATACTATATGACATAAGACAAATGACGAATGACCAATTACCAGGGACTACCAATCATTGTGAACGCACTCCAGTAATAAGGATGTTCAAAGGTTTGATCTCTTAACCTAGCAAGTTCCGGTGGTAAAGATATCATATCCTGAGTGGTAATCAGTTTTCCATCTTGTGTATAAACTTGCCCGTTGAGCATAGCTAGTTGAGCTTGGCGCATAGCTTCTGCCTTAATTGGAGCTTGTTTGAGCTGCTGATAAAATTCAGTTATCAACCCCAAGGTTCCTTGATCACTCACATACCACAAACTCCCCACCGCCGACTTAACCCCCGCTTTAACGGCTAACCCAGCAAAGCCTAATTCCGCTTCCTCATTCCCCAATGCCGTGCGACAAGAGCTTAGCACCAATAACTCTACCGTTGGCTTGTTTAAGCCTAACTCAGACAGTTGATTAAGTCGCAGTTTACTATCCCAAAATTGGATATAGGAGTTACTCAGATCTCCTGGCACGAAATCAGCATGAGTTGCCAGATGAATCATGCCATAAGGCTGACGGTTTTGCTGTTGTTTTAGGTTATTCACTGTGAATGATTCATTGAGAAACGATTTACCCCGCCATATATCCTGGGTGATTTCTGATAACTCTACTGGCACAGCTGGTAATGGTTGTTTATCGGTAAATTGCGAGGCTCCCATTGCCAGAACTTCCATGTTGGTAACAGGCTCATAACGGGTATCAGTGAGGCTAAGACTCGGCATTAAGCCAACACTGTACTTTTCGATGAGAAACTGTTCACCATCATAGAGTGCCGCCACGGGAACGGAGCGCAAGTTAGTATCGAGGAGGAAAATGAGATTTTCGATCCCTTGACCTTGGAATTCATCTTCTAATGGCTTCACCAACCAGTTATAAAGTTGCTGTCCCGGTACAATATAACCTTTTTTGCTACGGACATTGGTGACTTGCAAACGAAATTCATTAGCAACTTTCAGGACTTGCTCACGGGTTACTCCTTCTACTTCTTTACGAATTGGGGTTCCTTGAGCAGTTACCAGTAGTATTTCTAACTGATCTTGAGGACTTGGAGTTGGAAAGGGTACATTTGTTTCCCCATCAGGAGCAATCGTTTGGGGCGCAAAACCGACATAGATGAGTGCGGGTTTAGCTCCCGTTGATTTTTCAGTATTGGCGAGAATTTCCCGGCTTTCTGCTAGGGTTCTCAGAGAAATATCTCCAGGTAGCTCTAAATAGTCCTTGAATTGCTGGGTGAATTTTTCTTCAAACTCAGCCACAGAATCCGTTTGAGTTGAATCTATTGGCGGGTTTGTTTCGGATTGCTCTTGGGTTGTAGTAGATTGGTTGCTCTCAGAGCCGGATTGGTTAACTTGGTTGTTATCACTTGGTTCATTAACACTTGGGTTTGTACTATCTGGATTAGGTTCAGGAATCGCTTCCGCTTCCGAAATTGGTTCGGCTTCCACTTCCGCTTCCGCAATGGGTTCGGCTTCCACTTCCGGTTCCGGAATGGGTTCGGCTTCAGGAATTGGTTCCGCAATGGGTTCGGCTTCAGGAATTGGTTCCGCAATGGGTTCGGCTTCAGGAATTGGT
>NZ_JAVJQP010000070.1:0-12374 GCF_040218875.1 Coleofasciculus sp. D1-CHI-01 | reverse complement strand
AGCTAGACCAGATAAGGGTTTTAAGCCATTTTCCTACCCAACAAGTGCAAGGTTTTTACATCATAACCGTCAAAACCCTGGAATTTGTGCCTCCGCCAGCGCCAAATTTTCCCTCGACAGAGGCTTGAAACCATTGCCCATGACACACCGAGCGAAGCCGAGGTGTTGCCTATTCCCTATTGCCTCTCCCCACCACAAGACTTATTCAGCAAGCCCTAACTACCATTCTCCTTCGATGACACGACGATGAGTTGAGCGCATTGCTTGTAGAAGCTGCGTTTCCTCTTCGTCAAGTCCATCTGAGTAAGCCACATTGACCTGTTCTAGCAGTTCCTTTCGTTCACGGTATCGACGCAGAAATTCACTCAGAGCAAGGCTAATCAGCCGACTCCAAGACATATTTAGCTCTTTAGCCAGAGCTTGGGTGTCGTCTATCAAGTCTCGTCGGATGGGAAGATTGGTTGGCGAATCAGTCATGGAGGGATGAGTCGAGGTCACTACTCAAAGTATAGCTGAGTAATTCATCGAGCCATAAGCTTGGTGCGTTCCCAATCGGCGATCGATGGAGCAGCAGAAATCGCTTCCAGGAACGCACCCTACAACCAAACGGCTATTACTGTATCGACGCTCTAGGTGGAGGTTCCGAGAATTGCGATTGAGCGAAGCTCAGCACCAAAGGCGATCGCGTTCTTGGTTAGAAATGCAAGATTAACCATCTGTAGGGGCGACCCGCTTGCATCAATAAAAAACTCCCATCCATTCAATTGGGTCGGGTAGCCCTCTCCTATTCATTTGGCTAATTAATGCTAAAACAACAGCAGCACGTCCGATCGACTTGCTGAGTGATTTCCTTCTTTTAGTAATCCTATCTGGAGTTGCACTGAATTCAAGTTTCAGTTGCCTTACTCCCTATTAACTAGCTTAGGAAATATCAGCGTCTAAATGGTTTGCTGCTGTTGTTTTTAGAGAAGACAGATTGATTGATTTAGCCAGCGTTTTTACCTCTTTCTTTGAATCTAAACGTTGCTTTTGTATCTGTCCGGTGAAGCTTTATTTGCTTCATACTTTTACTTTACCACTCTCAAGTTGAAAGACAAGGAAATGATATGGAAGTTAACATTTGTCCAAAAAATATTAAGTTAAGTTACGATTATGGGCAACAATTGATGATCCGGCGATCATCCTGAACCAGTCGAAAATCAGGATCAAATTGAACAGTTCAATCTCTGGATTAAGTAAAAATACTTAGAGACTATTTGCAGAACACATAATTTGTGGCGTGAGGGTGGGTTTTACTGGGGGGTTATCAATGGAATGCATTGATTGTTCTCTAAACTGCCCCATACTGACGCTGTACTGGCTTTATACCGATCGCGACTGAACTGGCAAGTGATTAGATGATGGGGTTAGTATAACAGGGAGTATTTTTACAAAAGTTCATTCTTTAGACTCAGAAATTTCCATGACGGATAGGGTAACAACGATGTCCAACGATGTTGATGCGAAGACAGATACAGATATTGAAGCGAAAGCGAAGCAAGTCCGCCTACTGCTTTACTTGTGGGATCTGGGAGGTTCGGATGTTAAGAGGGGTGAACTGACTAAGCGACTGAAACGGAAGAAGGAGACAGCTGCTGATTATAAGGATAGTTATCAGCAGTTAGAAGAGAACGGTGCGATCGCGCTTTCTCGGTATAAGGTATCTCTGGTACAGCCGAAGGGATTTCAGATGCTGGAAGCGGGGTTAAAGAGTGAGGCGTTTAAATTTGAGAGTCAGATTGGCGCGAAAACCGCGAATGCGTTACTCAAATGGATTCGAGAACAAGCTATGTCGGCGGGTACTGTTGGTGATGGGGCGGTTGCAGCCGGGAAGACTGGGGAGAGTGCGATTGAGCAAAGCTCAGCGCCAAAGGCGATCGCGTCTTATGACCAGTTTAAGCAGGTGGCGCTGGATGTCTACAATCAGCTTAACCGCGACTACAACTTAGATGACTTAGTACCGATTTATCGGATACGGCGAACCATTAGCGATCGCGTCTCTCGTTCCCAGTTCAACGACTGGATGCTGGAAATGCAGGCTAACGATATTTTACAGTTAATGGGGGGAGAGGTTTTAAACGTTACCCCCGATCAATTAGAGGACTCAATTACTCCGCCAGTCGGCAAATTGCGTTACTTTGCAAAGCTTGTGAATGCTGAAGCCTAATTGAAACTACTTGCTGTTTGTTCCTTCACCTGAATGATCATGACTGATTTATCCGTTTCACCGATTGAAGAAATCAACGCCGCCATCGAAGACTACAATCCGTTCAACAGTGCAGCCATTGATAAAGTCCAAAGTGTTTGGGGGAAAGGATTCCCTGATTTAAATACTCTCAATGCTCACGCTTCTCAAAAAGTGTTGGAGGTAATCAAGCAGGTTAAAACCAGTCCAGATAGTAAAGATAAGGTAGCTACTTTAGTTGTGACTGGCGATATCGGTTCAGGGAAAACTCAACTCATTGGTCGTCTGCGCCGTCGTGTTATTGGTGATGGTAGTGCTGTATTTATCTATGCTAATACTGGCAAGTATGGTGACTTAAATCTGTTGAGACATCAATTTCTGCAAACGTTGGTCGAGAACTTGGCGCGAGTTGGCAGTCAAGAAGTTACACAATGGCAGGAAGTGGCGGCGGCTATGGCAAATGCCAGTAATTCCAGTGGTCAAAAAACAGCCGCCGCAACAATCGTTAAGAATTTTGATAAAGCCTATGCTAAAGCTTTACAGAATAACCAAAATCTGCTCAAAAAATTGAGTAGCCAGATTCTCAAAATCAAGCCGGATGCTGACCCTTATATTCTCAGGGCGATTTTGTGGACTCTTTCAGAAATGTACGCCCCCTATGCCATTGAATGGTTAGCTGGTAATGAGCTAGATCAAGAAACGGCTAACTCTATGGGTTTGCCAACCAATGCTGGTAAGACATCTCAAGAACAAGAAGCAGAAGCTCTGGGTAATATACAACAAATTTTGCGGTTAGTGAGCGATCATAAACCTGTGCTGATTTGTTTTGATGAATTGGAAACCCAAGGAATATTATCTGAAGATGGGTTTACTAAGGCACAGGTAATTGTCCGCTTAATTAAAGACCTTTACGATAATCTAGAACAGTCAGGTATTGGTAAAGGTATTGTCATGTTGACGGTAATGTTCTGGCCAACTTGGAATACAGAAATATCCTTTAATATCTATCAAACTGGTACGGGTGGTAGCGTGAGAGATCGGTTGTCAACAGCCACTCAAGGAAAACCAATAACTTTAAAACCTTTAGATAGCCAATCCCTTGTTGATTTAGTTGCCTTATGGTTACAAAAAGAGCTATATGAACCTCGCGGGTTAAAACCTCATGATCCAGTTTATCCGTTTACGGAAAGCCAACTCAGAGATATCGGTAAAAATAAGCTGACTGTACGGGAAGCCTTAGATTGGTGTGCTAATAATTATCGCCCCAATGTTCCTATATCACTAGAAGAGAGATTTAAAAGAGCTGTTAAATCCTCAAATGAGGCAGACATTGGAGATTATTTAGAGGACAATGATAAAATTGCTGATGCTCTATATTTTGGGTTTGAGCAGTTGATAGGTGAAACTTTGGAAGGGGAAACAGAAACAGGACAAAAATTACGGCAACTAACAATTGAACGTGTTGACACTGATATCCAAGTCGTCAATTCAAAGGCTACTCCCAAGAATCTATCAAACCAAGGTTACATTAATTTCAAGGTTGTTGGCAATGAAGATAACAAAAATTTTGTCATTGGTGTAGCAGTTATTCAGAAAAGCAACGCGGCTGCACTAGGAGCCGGATTAAAGCGCTTAACTGCATACGAGAGATTTGGTTTAACTCGCGGTTGTTTAGTTCGCTCGAAAAACAAAAAAATTAACAAGACGACAAAGGCTTATAAGTTACTGGAGGAACTCACATCTCAAGCAAAGGGAGGGGAATGGGCGTATCTGGAAGCTGAACAGATCAGACCCCTGATTGACCTTTATACTATTTATCAAAACTGCGAGACATATCAGCTAAATCAAGAGCAGGTGGCAGAATTCTCAAAACCCCAAATTTTAGATAATCAGCTACTGCGAGAAATCCTCAGCGATCCCTCTGGTGAAATTGATTCAGAGACTATTGAAGATGAAGAACTCTTTGGAACGCTGTTCGACGAATCTAGTGGTGATGATACAGACAATGATGACGACCTAAATGACCTATTCGTAGCATAGGAACATAAATTATGCTGCAAATCGCCCTACGTCTACCTACCCCAGATATTGAAGCCTTAATCGAAGGACGTTCAATTGCTATTATCCCTCGGATATTTGTCAATCCAGGACGACAATTTGCGCTTTATCCCTCAGATACATCCAGTAACGCTCTGCCTATTGAACAATATTATCGCTCAAATTTTATCCCCACCGCCCAACAAAGTCTGGCTGAACTCGGTTCGGAGACGGTTCAAATTAAAGCCTGGGCAAAATGCGAACGGTGTGAAGTCTTGGATGATTCAGAGTCCCTGGATTTTTTATCCCAGTTAACTGTATGGACAACAGCCGGATTAGAGCAAACTCGTGTCAAACGGGGTCATATTTTTTTAGCCTACCTGCGAGTTTATCGACTCCCGCAACCCATTGAAATTCCTGTCCATCCGAGTCCCAGATTTATTCCGCTTCCCCAACCTTTAACGGTGACTCAAAATACACCTGTTTTGAGTCAGACATGCTTTGAACAGCGCTGTCGCCAGATGGAAGAACGACAGCCGCCTCAACATCCAGAATTGGAAGAATTACAGAGTGCGATAGCGAAGCGCTGCTGCTTACAGCAGATCGCGTCATTATCAAACAATAATCTAGGGGCGAAAGAACTCGACCAAGATATCAAACAATTCTTAGGCTGGAGTAGCCAATCAATCGGGAAATTTTACTCTGATTTCATCTGGATTAAAACAATCGCCGACGTCGGTAACTCTAGCGATGGTCATCAATTTGAAAAACTGGTACGAAAAAGCTTACTGAAACTAGGATTTACCAACTCTAGAAATGATCCCAAAGCCAGCCTAAATCCAGAAGCAACTGGCGGTGCTGGCGGGATTGATTTTTATGCGGATGCACCTTATCCCATTGTGGGCGAATGCAAAGCTACCAAAAATGAAATAGTACCCAGTAAAACTCCGGGACAATTAATCCAACTGGGGAACAATCATTTACAACAAGACTATGATCCTTGTCTCAAACTCATTGTCGCCGCCGGTGAATTAACCCCAGATGCTTTACGAACAACTTTAAATAATCAGATTAGCGTGATTCGTCCAGAAACTCTCCAACATCTCGTAGAATTGCAAGCCCAATATAAGGGTGCTATTGACTTGCTGAAACTCAAAGCCTGCTTGCAAGATGCTTATGGGTTAGCCGATGATAAAATTGAGCAATACCTAGTGCAAGTGCGTCAAGATATCGCCGTGCGATCGCACATCGTCAAATCCGTTAAATCCTTACAAGAAAATGCCGGGTTAGGCGAAGTGGAAGTTGGTCAAATTTATGGCGCGTATATCGGTTCGAGTCCGCCCAAACCCTTAATGCCGAATGAATTGCGTGATATTCTCATTGAACTATCCTCACCGTTAACAGGTTACTTGGGGCGGAGTAAGGGTAATGAATTGAACCGCGATCGCTTCTATTTCCTGCGCGATTTACCTCTAATTCATTAAGGTTAAGAAACCTTTTGTTGGGGACTCTTCATGAACATCTGTATCAACTTCATGTTGAAACCCCTACTAAATAAGAGATTCCCCTAAATCCCCCTTAAAAAGGGGGATTTTGAGAAATTTATTGTTCCCCCAGATACAAAAATACGCTCGCATCCTCTGGATTTTCTCATGGAAAAAAAAGCGAAGCATCCTCTGCCTTCCCCCATGGAAAAAAAAGCGAAGCATCCTTTGGTCTCCCCCATGGAACAAAAAGCGAAGCATCCTTTGGTCTCCCCCTTTTGAAGGGGGACGGAAGGGGGATCTAATAGGGGGACGGAAGGGGGATCTGGCGCTAAGTAATCGTTATGTAGGGTGGGTTAGGCGGGACTTAAAGTCAGACAATAAACCTTTAATGGACTATCCGCCGTAACCCACCGATATTGGGAGCATGTCAGGGAAAGCACGCAATACTACAGTTAAGCTGTCATGCATTTAAATTGGGTATTAGTAGCGAGCAAGATGCAAAGCCTGCGGCATGGCTTCGCTAAACGCACTACAAGGCTTTCGCAATTATTGACATTAAGGTTTAAATGCCGAACAGCTTAACCGGATAAGTTGGGTTTCGTCCCTCAACCCAACCTACTTGCGTTGACATGCACCCCCGATATTTAGGTGGCGATGTTTTATAGCGGACAGAATTTATGTCCAGGTACTTACGCCTTGAGCAAGGCTTGCGCCCTTGCTCCCCTACGGATAGATTGGCAATAATCCAGGACAAATTCAATTAAAGGAACTGACTAAATCTCGAATCCGCTTGTAAGGTTTTCAGTACCTGCTTAATTTCTTGGGTGCGGTCTTTTTTCACAATTAACGTCACCCCACCATCTCGCACAACCACCACATCTTCTAAGCCAATCGTCACAATCACCTCATCCTGATCACTAGCATAAAGAATCGCCCCTTGGGTATCTTTCCCTACATGAGTTGCCAGTTCCACATTCGCCGCCTTTCCCTTGTGCAACCGTTCTAAAGCATTCCAATCTCCCAAATCATCCCAAGCAAACGCAACTGGGAGAACATAAGCCAGTTGGGTTTTCTCCATTAAGGCATAATCAATACTGGTTTTAGGTAGTTTAGAATAAGCATCAATCCCCTGTTGTTGTAACGGATTAATAATATCAGCCGCATAAGTGTTTAGTTCCGCTAATACGACACCAGCACGGAAAATAAACATCCCACCATTCCAGCTAAATTTCCCCGTCGCCAGAAATTTCTCGGCTGTTTCTCGGTCTGGCTTTTCTGTGAATCGAGCCACCCGATAAATTGGTAAATTATTAAAAGTTCCGGCGGGTTCTCCTTGTTCAATATAACCGTAACCTGTAGAGGGGTAGTCGGGAGCAATTCCTAAGGTGACAATCGCCGCTTCAGTCGCCGCTAACTGAGTCGCCGCCTCAATCGTCTGTTGAAACGCCTGCTGATCCGCAATCCAATGGTCTGCTGGAAAAAAGCCGATCACCGCATCTTCTCCATAGTGACGCGCAATTTCTAAGGTTGCCCACGCCACAGCAGGTGCAGTATCCCGCCCTTCGGGTTCAGCTAATATATGTTCGCTTTTGAGTTGGGGTAACTGTTGTTTTACACCGTCGGCTAATTGAGCCGATGTGATCACCCAAACATTGGCTGAATCTCCTGTCAATTGACTCAGACGGTCAGCTGTGGTCTGTAAAAGACTCTTTCCACTACCATCTAAACTTAAAAACTGCTTGGGTCGATGTTTGCGGCTGAGGGGCCAAAACCGTTCACCTTTGCCGCCAGCTAAAATTACGGGTATTAAGGATTGACTCATTGTCTATGTTATTCTAAGTTTCTGCTACATCCTAGCCTTACCCACAAGCATGGGGGAGATGTGGTGTTCCAGACGTAGCAGGTTACGTCTCTACAGTCAGAATGTTTGACCACCTCGGCAGATTTTTCCTAACCAAAGATTCATGGGGATTGAGCAGGCTAACGCTATAATCCAGCAATAGACTCGGTGAACGTCAAACGATTCCAGAACAGTTGGTGTGTGGTGAGGGTAAAAAAACGTGTCGAATAGTTCCCAAACTAGCTGGGGCTTTCAAGTCTCCCATCCAGAAAGTTATCCGCGATCGCACGGCGACTCTGATGTCGCTGAAAATGGTACTGGGGGTTCCCCGCCTCCCCCACCGCCTGATGATGGCGGAGATTCCCATTCCGATGATCATTCAAATAAATCCAGTGGTGGTCGCTATATGCGCTGGTTTCTGTGGAGTGCGGCGTTTGCCTTAACCGCTACAGTATCGGCTACCTTGGGCGCAACGGTTGCCCTAATTACCCCTCTGTCCCCCTTAATCGTGCCCCAAAATTTTGTCCTGGGCGCGAAAGAAAATTCCTGGCGACAAGCGTTTCGCTATGATTTAGCCCGACCCGTCAACATCCTGGTCATGGGAATTGACCGCGTTTCCGATAATGACAAAAACTCCTCCGACGTTTTCAGTGGTCGCAGCGATACTATGTTGCTGTTACGCCTCGACCCAACAGAAGAGTCCGTGACGATGCTTTCCATTCCTCGGGATACCCAAGTGGAACTTCCGGAGGTAGGACTTGCCAAAATCAATGATGCCAATGTGGAAGGGGGTGCAGCGTTAGCCGCACGGGTGGTGAGCCGTACTCTGAATGATGCACCCGTTGATCGCTATGTGCGGGTGACTACGGATGCATTTCGGGAACTGGTAGACCTGGTGGGGGGAGTTGAGGTGTTTGTTCCCTATCCGATGCAGTATGAGGATGTAACCCAGGATTTGTACATTGATTTAGAACCGGGATGGCAAATCTTAAATGGAGACCAAGCCGAACAGTTTGCTCGATTTCGTAAAGACGGCTACGGCGACATTGGTCGAGTTCAGCGCCAACAAACGCTACTCAAGGCGCTGCGTCAACGGTTGCTCAGTCCCAAGGTGCTACCGCGTTTACCCCAAATCATTCGGGTGATGCAGCAATATATTGATACCAATCTCAGTTTAGAAGAAATGCTGGCGCTGGTGGGCTTTGGCTTAGATTTAGACAAAGATGATTTTCAGATGGTACTTTTGCCCGGTCGCTTCAGTGATCCAGAGGAATATGTTGCCAGCTATTGGATTATGGATTCTGCCGGACGCGATCGCGTTATGCAACAATACTTTCAGCAAACCCTTGACTGGAGTTCATCGGAGATTCGGCGTTCTCCCCAACGGTTGCGAATTGCGATTCAAAATGCCACAGATGACCCGCAATTAGCTCACGAAGTTGCTCGATATTTGGCGAAAAACGACTTCTATAATGTCTACATCATACGGGATTGGCCCGATCAGGTACGCGAAACTCAGATTATTGTGCAACAAGGCGATTTGAAAGCAGCAACCACCTTAAAAAGGGTTTTGCAACTCGGTCACGTCGAAGCCTCTTCCACAGGAGATATTGAATCCGATTTAACCATTCGTGTGGGTGAGGATTGGTTGATTCGACACCCAGAAGCGGAGGAATAATGCAGTTATCAGTTATCAGTTATCAGTTATCAGTTATCGGGAGCTGGGGAAGATGAGGGAGCAGAGGGAGCTGGGGAAGATGAGGGAGCTGGGGGAGCTGGGGGAGCTGGGGGAGCAGAGGGAGATGGGGGAGGTGAATGATCAATGACTAGAAAAGAGTTGTATGTGTAGGGGCGGGTTTCACTACTATCGTTTTTTGCCCACCCTAATGTCACTAAACCCGCCCTGTCTAAATGATGAATTTCTGGACAAATAACGAATGACAAATGACGAATGACACATGACACATGACAAATGACGAATGACACATGACACATGACACATGACACATGAATTGCCGACTTAACCAACAAATTCAATTCATTATTGAGATTGACAAACTCAAGGGAATTCTTCGCCAAACCCGATTAACGGATGATTCTCGCCAGGAAAACAGCGCCGAACATTCTTGGCATTTGGCATTAATGGCAATTATTCTGGCGGAGTATGCACCTCCCCAGGTTGACCTGGGACGAGCGATAACGATGGTGCTGCTGCATGATTTAGTTGAAATTGATGCAGGAGACACGTTCTGCTATGACGTACAGGGAAATCAGGATAAAGCGGTTCGGGAAGAAAAAGCCGCTACCCGGATTTTTGGCATGTTACCCGAAGACCAAGGGCAATGGTTGCGGGAAATCTGGGATGAATTTGAAGCCGTCACCACGCCGACCGCCCGATTTGCCGTTGCGCTAGACCGTTTGCAACCCCTGCTGCTCAATTACCAGAATCATGGCGGAACTTGGCAGCTTCATGGTATTACTGAACGCCAAGTGATGCAACGTATGGAACCTGTGCAAGAGGGTACACCTCAGCTTTGGACATTAGTGGAGCAAATTGTCGCAGATTGTATTAAAGCGGGTTATCTTCAGAAGGCGCGATCGCTCTCCACTGAGAGTCAAGTAGACTAGATTATTATGTCTATTGTTGTGGCTCGAAATCTGAGCAAAGTCTATCCCGTAGCGGTCAAACAACCCGGTATTAAGGGGACTCTCACCCACTTTTTGCGCCGAAAGTACCGCTCTGTCGTTGCTGTACAAAATGTTTCCTTTGAAATTGGCATGGGGGAAGTGGTGGGATTTCTCGGTCCCAATGGTGCCGGTAAAACCACGACGTTGAAAATGCTCACGGGACTTGTTCACCCTTCAGGGGGTGAGGTTAAGGTAGCGGGTCATCAGCCATTTCAGCGGGAATCCAACTTTTTGCAGCAGATTACCCTAGTCATGGGTCAAAAGCAACAACTGCTTTGGGACTTACCCGCCTTGGATTCCCTGAGAATCAACGCCGCCGTTTATGGAATTTCTCACAACCAGTTTCAACGTCGCGTCGGGGAACTGGCAGAAATGTTATCCTTAGAAGCCAAACTCACGCAACCCGTGCGGAAACTCTCCCTCGGAGAACGCATGAAAGCTGAATTGCTGGCGGCGCTTTTGCATCAACCCCAAGTCTTATTTTTAGATGAACCTACATTGGGATTGGATGTTAATGCCCAATTAGCGGTGCGGAATTTCTTACGCGAGTACAATCAGCGCACGGGAGCCACCGTTTTATTGACCAGTCACTACATGGCAGATATTACGGCGCTGTGTCAGCGAGTGCTGCTAATTTATGAAGGGCAGATGATTTATGATGGCAGCTTGGAGGGACTCCTCAATCGCTTTGCGCCCTATCGGGAGGTGAAAGTAGAACTGGCTCAACCCTTGTCAAAAGAAGAGTTATCAGGTTATGCAGAAATAGAGGCAATCGATGGGTTAGCAGTACGTTTCCTCGTACAGCGTGAAAAGCTGACAAGTACCGTGGCTCGGATTTTGGCGGATTTAGAGGTGATAGATTTAACTGTTAGTGACCCCCCTATCGAAGAAGTCATCGGTCGGGTTTTTCGAGCCGGAGTTGTTTCGTGATTTTTGGTCATTGGTCATTGGTCATTGGTCTTATGTCCAGAAATTAATCATTTGGACAGGGCGGGTTTAGTGACATTAGGGTGGGCAAAAAACGATAGTAGTAAAACCCGCCCCTACATAGAAGACTCTTTTCTAGTCATTAATCATTTACCTTCCCCATCTTCCCCACCACAAAACTTATTCAGCAGACCATAATTACTATGAAGCGATTAATTCACACCAGTAAAATATTTCTGTCTGTTTACTATGCTCACATGTTGGAATACCGGGCAGAGCTTTTTTTTTGGATACTTTCTAACAGTTTGCCGCTGATTCTTATGGGGGTTTGGATGCAGGCATCTCAAGGCGGAGAGTTTGAACTAACTCCTGAAGAATTTATGCGTTACTTCCTATCCGTTTTTATCGTTCGCCAGTTTACTGTGGTGTGGATGATTTTTGATTTTGAAAGGGAAGTGGTAGAGGGCAGACTATCTCCTAAACTCCTGCAACCCATTGATCCTGTATGGCATCATGTTGCAGGTCATCTATCTGAACGCTTTGTTCGCCTACCTTTATCGGTTGTACTTTTAGGTTTATTCTTTCTCCTCTATCCCCCAGCATTTTGGTTGCCTGGTTTGGGTGATATACTATTATTTATATTCATCACAGCAATGGCATTTGCCCTACGATTTTTAATCCAATATACCTTTGCCTTATTTGCATTTTGGACAGAGCGAGCCAGTTCACTAGAACAATTTTGGTATTTATTCTATTTGTTTCTGTCAGGAATGATGGCACCATTGGAAGTTTTCCCCCCTACAGTCCGAGCCGTTGCCGAGTGGACACCTTTCCCTTACTTGGCTCATTTTCCCGCCGCCTTGTTAGTTGGGCTACCGGTTAATTTTATCCAAGGAATTTTGGTTATGGTGGGTTGGGGATTGTTATTTTTTGGCGTCAATCGCTGGTTGTGGCGCAAGGGATTGAAGCAGTATTCGGGAATGGGAGCGTGAGATGGGCGGAGGTGCAGGGGTGCGGGGGAGATGGGGAAGTAGGGGCTGCTGAATAAGTCTTGTGGTGAGGGGGAGCTGGGGAAGCTGGGGAAGCTGGGGGAGCTGGGGGAGCAAGGGTACATTTTACCTGAGCAAGGTGATGCCATACTTATGAAGGATGCTACCCCATTTCCTTGCAC
>NZ_JAVJQP010000051.1:0-8444 GCF_040218875.1 Coleofasciculus sp. D1-CHI-01 | reverse complement strand
AGTTAGATGGCATAGTATTAATCTTTGATTTTTGCTGTTCATTTTCAGAATACTTTATATCATAAAAGCTGACCTCAAATCAAGGTACAGCAGGAACTCAAAGCAACTTTGAGTGTAAAAATATTTCAATTATTTGTTTTTATTTACAGGTAATTTATCATAATTACTCTAGAAGAGCCGTCTTACTTCAAGAGTTCAAACGTAAATCCTGGCTGCGCTGGTTGCGCCAAGCTGGTTGGGTCTTCCTCCGACTTGGTAGGGTCACTAGGGGTTGTACTCGGATCTGTAGGAACAATCTGCACTAACTGAACCGATGCTCCTACCCGATTCCCTTCAGCATCAAACTTGAGTTCATCTCCCGCCGTTTCACTGGCTGGTAAACTCACTTGACGCAGAGCCTGTAAAACCCCTTCACGAGAATCAGCGGTTTTGATGGCAGCCAGTAACGCTTTAGCTGCATCATAACTGTAAGCTGTCCGCCAACTGACCTGAGTGTTCCAACGTTCTGCCGCCTGTTGAGCATAGGGGGTATTGGGATACCAAGGCGCAGTAAGAACCATCCCTTCAACGGCTTTTTTCCCAAATGCTAAAGTTTCATCGGAGTATAAGGCATCATTGCCAATGATCTGCATTTGCTGATTGGGATCTAAGGCTTGATTAACTCTAGCTACTGCGATCGCGCGTGAAGTCCAGGTGGTACTCGGGAAAAGTAGAGCAACTTTTGCACCGTTTTGTACATATTTTCGCACTTCAGGACTCGCATTGAAAGCACTTTGGGACAGATCACTAGCGGCGACTTCTTCCAGACTCGTTTCCTGCTCAAAAGCGTCTTTGAGACTGCGACTGTAGCTACTATTTGAGGCGTAGAAGACAACGGGATCAGTGACGTTACTTTGGGCAATGTAGTTGGCTAATCGATCAGCCGATTCTTGGTCAGAGGGAACAGTTCTAAAGAAACAGTCCCCAGAAATTGCGGTACTGGTACTCGTGGGGGAAACCATCGCCACATTCGCCGGACAGTAAATATCTGTAACCGCTAGGCGTAGTAATTCGATATTCAGATCGTGCAGCAGAGGACTATTGACGGGTAAAGCAAAACCGTATAGCTCCGTGGTTAAGGCAAGCAGGACAATCAAGATACCAATAGAGGTAACGACTGCCGTCCCAAAAAAGGGCTTGAGGCGACTCCAAACGCTGGGTTCTTGACTTGAGGTTAAAACGCTAATCTCAGACAGGAAATAGGGCAGCGTAAATGCAACGTTTTCTTCTAGGCGCTTGGCTGTAATACTAATTGGACCAATAGCCATATCCAAGTCACCTTTGGCGATCGCATCTAGGGTCGCCTGGACATTAGACTGGGGAATCAGTTGTTACTCTATCCCTTTGGATCTAGCAATCCTATTCCAAATTTCTACACTAATGCCTGATATCTTCGTATCTTCGCGAACAACAAAGGGGGCAGCACCGACGACACCCACACGCTGCGGTTTGGTCGGCAAGGGTTCGGCTGAAACCAGAGTCGGAATCGCGATCAGCCAAGCTACAGCGAACCCAGTGATACCAGGGTGGGTCAGACCGAGACACCGGAGAATCTGGAAGGGTGAGGATTGCTGAACACGCAGGATAAATGGGGCGAAGAAACCACAGGATGACTGCGATCTCATGGATTGTCTGAAATTTATTCGTGGTTTATTCATTGCACCAACTCCTCGACTGCCCAGTGAGTTGGATGCTAAAAGAGAGCCGGAGACAGAAGTTGCAATTACGATAGTTTGCCGCCTAGTTGTGAGCCAGGATTAAAGCCAAACCAACCGAGCCACAAAATCAAAGCCCCTAGTGTCGCAAGGCTGAAGTTATGAGCCGCGATCGTATTCACTGAACCATCGGCGTTGTATTTGCCAATCCGAGGACCAAGCATTATCGCTCCCACGAGTGCAGCCCAAGCCCCACAAGAGTGAACGACTGTAGTCCCGGCAAAATCGGTGAAACCCATTTCTTGCAGCCAACCGCCACTTCCCCAAGCCCAGTGACCCGATATCGTATAGCTGGTGATAATCAGGAAGCTGAAAAGTAGGAAGGCATCCAAGCGAATGCGTTCGGCAACTGCACCGGAAACAATGGTGGCAGCAGTAGCAGCGAATGCGGCTTGAAAGAGAAAGAAAATGCCAACGGGTAAGTTTTCGGGAAAGGGCGACAACCCATAGGTTGCTGAATCACCACTGCTTAAGAAAAAGCCACCCCAGCCAATGAAGGAATTGCCTTGTGCGCCAAACATGAACGAGAAGCCGATGCTCCAGTAAGCCAGAATCGCAATCCCGAAAACAACGAGGTTTTTGGTGAGAATATTTACCGCATTCTTTTGGCGGCACATCCCCACTTCGAGCATCCCGAAGCCAGCATTCATAAACACCACCAATGTTGTGGCAAACAACACAAATCCAACGTTGATAAATCCTTGGAGTTGGTCAAGACTGGTGGCGACATCCTCAATTTGCCGTTCTAGATAAACACCGCCTCCGGTTTGGGCATCAGCAGCACTATGCCAAAGGACGGTGATGATAGCGGCTAGGGGAATACAACCTAACCAAGCCGGAGAAATTTTCTGGATAACTCTACGTAATGTTTGTGTTTTGGGTAGGAAAATCCTTCTGTTTTTGAGGATTTCAGGTATCGACTGAGATTTCATGGTTTCGATTATCCTTGGGGTTTTTATTCCTTTCATTGAGGATACATTACCTTAAAACAAAATTCAAAATTTGCTTTGCTAAATTTTGAATTTACGAACAATTTTCTCTCCATTTACAAAGAGATTTTTAAATAAAATACTTGATAATCAAGCTATTTATTGTAAAAGTTTGTGAATTTCAGGCAAGTTGTTCCATTGTCCCTTGTTAACCTGAATCCAAAAATAATCACTGAAATCGATAGTCTTGACTTAACGCCTCACCTCTGACTCAGATAACTTGTCAACGCCCCAAATAGGGACGAAGCCGTTTATACCTAGATGTGTACAACTTAAGTTTTCTATACAAACACTTAATCATTTGTAAACAAAAAAGGGTGGCATTTTTTGCACAAGAGGCTTTTGGTAGTGAAAACTACAGTTTTTTAAGTTAATTTGAATGTTGAGAGTTGGAATTGACTTTCACTAACGAATATGATATAAACATTAAGATATTGATTTCGACTTCACAGCTAGACAATCGACTTGCAAGGTTATACAGCATTTACAAATGATTTGTAAATGCGAAAAGCTGGGAAAACCTTATTGGTGGATTGTCTTCAGGGTTTCTTGCATCTCATTTAAAACGCTCTATAGAGCCAAATACCAGGGTCAATCGTTGATAAGTAGACTAGAAAAAAGCCTGTTAAAGACCCAGATCTATCTATAGCGTTTTTATTTGATAAACAAGCAAGCCTTGCCCAGTAAAGGTTTCAGTGCTTTAGCTGTCAACGAATCATCTGAAAACACTATAGATGTCGAACTTATCATCTTATCATCCGTTATGTCGCACTCATCGTCTGTTAAACCTCAAATATTAACAACCACTGATTGGAGACTCAGCCCCGGTTACTTGTGTGAAGGGGGATCTGATTTTGAATCCGTTCATATTTTGTTGGGTCGGTTTTTAGCGGATCGGCATTCAGAAGATCCCTTGCCTGACCTATCCATGACAATGGAAAACGAAGGCTTTGAATGGGGCAAAGGATTGCCGTTGGAAAAGGTGATTAATTCTCAGGATGATTTAGACTTCCTGATGAAACACCCGACCTTATTCCGCAATGCGATCGCGGTGATCGAACCCTGGGAACACGTCGGGTGCAATCACATTGGCGAAGAGGTGCGGGCGTCGCTGAATGTGGCGTATTTGGCACAAAAAATTGCCGATTGTGATTCACTGCTGTTCCCGTTTTGGTCATCGGGTATGCTTGAGCCAGAGTTAGTCGTACCGCTGATCACGTCGGGATTAGCGGTGGTTGTAGAAGGCGGTGATCCATCGGTGCGCGATGCTAGCAGCTTTAACGATGCCAAAATTTCCCTAGAGGAACTCCACAGATTCACCGATAAACTACTGCTTTCGCGATCGCCTACGAGTGCGCCTGCTTTATTTATTTGCTTGGGACATCAATTGGCGGCACAATCTCACATTCGGTTAATTAAACGGGCGGTGGATGAGGTATTTAGCCTAGAGCATCTGGCACGCGATCGCAATGGTAAAGCCCTAAAATCTTTGAAAAAAGTCTGCCAGCAGATTCAACAGGTGGGGAGTACGTTACAGGTGAAGAAGAAAAATGGACACCTGATTGCCAAAAACTGGGATGATCCGGAATTTGCGGTTGGTCCCAATGAAAAGAAAGAAGTGGGCGATCGTCAATTGTTGCATTATGAATCTCCGGATAGCGACACGTCTAACATTCCCGAAGACGTAATTATCGCCCATGAGGTGACGGCTGATGAATTTGAAGGGGTAATCGATACGTCGATTGAGTATGAACATGAATTAAATATTTCCATGTTCCACTCCGATGAAGTGAATGAGGAAGCGATTCTATTTGCAAACTGGGCATATCGCCTGCTGCATGATGCGATTATCTCCCATCGGCATATTTTAGCCGGGAGTCCCTTATCCTGGTTAATGCAGCTTCCCTTTGCGGTGGAAATTCTTTGTTCAACGGCTGACGAGACAGAAGTGGTGACAGAATGTTCAGCAACCTGTATTAACTACAAAGATTTCGAGAGTAAGTTGATCCGCCGTTCATTTACCTGTCAATTCCATCCGGAACTGCTTCAGGATCTGCGGGATCTTTGTCACCGGGAACCTCCCACTTATGATGAGTTAAAGCGTGATGATGGTGCTCGTTTATTTGCCCGACTCTTGTATTCTGGGATGCAGGAATAAGGGCATGTGAATAACATCATCACCATGGCGCGACGGATGGAAGAGGTGAGATTTTGACCCCCGGTTGAGGGAAAATTTGGCGCTTAGGTCGGTGAAAATCGCAGGATGCAAGAGGATGGTGGTGTAAAAACCTTGCACTTGTTGGGTGAAAAAATGGCTTTAAACCCTTGTATGATATACCTTTAAGCTTAATGCAGCAAGCCCCAATTAGCTATTCCCTATTCCCTGTTCCCTGTTCCCTACTTAAATAAATTGCCAAAGTTTAATCGTTTTATCTTGAGCCGCACTCGCCAAGGTTGAACTATCTGGACTAATTGCCACAGACATAACACCAGCGGAATGATCCGATAAGGTCTGGATCAGTTTTCCACGACCCGGATGCCAAAGTCTAACCGTTCCATCAGCACTACCACTGATTAATAGGCGACCTTTGGCGCTGATTGCAACAGAATGGACTGCATCTGTATGTCCAGTCAGCGTCAATAAAATATCACCTGTCTTTAAGTTCCAGACTTGAATCGTCGCATCCGCACTACCACTGATTAAAAGTTGACCACTAGGACTAAAGACGAGTGAATTGACGGCATCGGTATGCCCATGTAGGGTTAGTTGAATTTCACCTGTGGCTAAATTCCACAATTTAATCGTGCGATCTGCACTACCACTTGCCAAGGTTTGTCCATTTGGACTAATGACAACCGTTTGAATCATGCTGGAATGACCATCAAGGGTTTTCTGTATATCTTGTAGGTTTAAATTCCAAATGTTAATTGTTTTATCAGCACTGCCACTGGCGAGAAGCTGTCCATCTGGACTAAACGCAACTGACTTAATCCAACCTGAATGTTGCTTCAGGGTATGCTTTAATGTTTGGGTCGTTAATTCCCAAAGTTTAATCGTGTGATCCCAACTCCCACTGACTAAAAACTGTCCATCTGGACTAAAAGCAATGGTATTAATTAAACTAGAATGCCCAGAAAATGTACAACTGGGTATACCACTATCCAGATGCCAGAGTTTGACGCTACGATCCGCACCCCCACTAGCCAGAATCTGTCCGTCTGGATGAAAGGCGATCGCATGAATCGAACTCGAATGACCCCGCAACGTCCGTACACATTGCCACGTCGGTGTTAGCGTGTTTGGTTTAACCGATGGATTTGGGGAAGCGACTGACAATGATTGGGCTAACGTCTGGGTGAGATGCAAATCCTGGAGAATCTGGGCGGCTGAATGATAGCGCAGTTTTACCGCCCCCTCCAGCATTTTATTCAAGGTTTGCGTGAGGCGATCGCTAATCGGTTCAACCAGGTAGTCTTGCCACACCCACATTCCTTCTAAACTGTTAAACAAGTCAAAGGGATGAATGCTGGTTAGTAAATGAATACAAGTCACCCCTAAACTATACAAATCACTACTTGTTACCGCTTTGCCCATCAGTTGTTCCGGGGCGGCATAAGCCGCAGAACCAATAACCGTTCCGGTTCGGGCTAATGCTGTTTTCGTGGTCAATTTTGCGGCACTAAAATCAACGAGAACAAGTTTATCGGCTTCTGTCTCGACGCCTGTACTGGCAGAACAAATAATATTGGCTGGATTAATATCTCGGTGAATAACCTGATGAGAATGAATATACTGTAATACAGGCAACAGTTGTGCCAAGATAGGGCGAATCTGGGTTTCATTAAATGCCCCTTCTTTCGCTAATTGTTGGGCTAAACTCTCTCCTTCTACTAAGCGTTGCACGATCGCACCCGTCGTTCCCCTTTGCGGATTGGGTTCAAAATAAGCCAGCAGTCGGGGAATCTGGGGATGTTCGCCTAGAGTTTGTAATCGGGCGGCTTCTTGACGAAAGGATGCTGCCGCTTTCTCGATATTGGTTGTCCCTTGATTGGTGCGTGAAAACTGCTTGATAATACAAGTGGATAATCCCGACTCCGATTCGTCAATTGCCCGAAAGGTACGACCAATACCCCCCTGACTAATCAACTCCATCGCCCGGTAGCGATCGCCTAAAAGTAATTTTGACCCACAAGTGGAGCAAAATCTGGCATGATCAGGGTTGGCGGGTTTGGGACAAGTTAGGTTAAGGCAGTAACTCATTCGCAAATTTTTAGAGTCAAGAGTTGATCCTATTGTGGCTTGTATCCACCTAGTGCAAGAAAGCAGAAATAACGCCAGCAGCGAATATCTCCCCCAGCTCCCCCAGCTTCCAGACGCGCCATGGCACGTCTCTACATTGCTTCCCCAGCTTCCCCAGCTCCCCCATCTCCCCCTCACCCCATCTCCCCCTCACCCCATCTCCCCCTCACCCCATCTCCGAAATCATGCTTCCTGTATCCGGCTAATAGACGGCTGGCGTATCATCAAATCCTCAGTCGTTGACACAAAACCATGTCTGCTGTACCAGGCGCGTAAATTTTCTATGCCAAAAGGACTACCCTTGTCCAATTCTAGAGTAATCGGTTTATCATTCAACATTTGGCAAAGCATCTTCAGGATTTTAGACCCATACCCTTTGCCACGATTACCAGGCATGACGTTTAAGAAATGAATAAAATAGGAGGTTTCATCCTCACAGACAGATACCACTCCGACTAAGTCATCTGCCTGAGTAAACTCATACCTCATTTCCCCTTGATATCCAAAAGTTCTGGGAAAGACTCGTACCGATAGATTCACGGTTAACTCATCCTCTCGTCGATTCAACTTATACACCACCCTATTGTCAAAGTCCGGTTAGTGCGTCGGCAGATGTAACCTTAGTTAGCATTTCGTCTTATGTCTTATGTCTTATGTTTGCTTCCTCAGCTTCAGTAGACACCCATGGAACGTAACAGGCGGCGCGATCGCATTTAGCTTGAACATCTGGAAAGGTGATTGAATCACAGCTTCTGAAGAAAAATCTATCTTCTTGAAGATACCTCTTTGTCAATTATCGTTTCCTCTGATAGAGGTAAACCAGACTTCGATCAAAAATAATAAAAATGTAACAAACTCTCATGGGAGAGAACGCCAATGCGATATAAAAATATTACAGCCATAGGAATCCTAACCGCCATCTTCGGCTTAGCGAACCCTGTCTCGGCTCAATCACCCGTCACGACAAAAGCCGACGACGTTACTCTCTCTGGTGAATCCCTAATGGGCATTGAACAGAGAAATCTCGGCGATGATTTTGACCAGTTCTTTTTAGACGATCCAGCGCTGGCATGGAGAGGAACAGGTGGTAGCCAGATTAATTTTAACAACCAAGCTGGTACTGACTTTCAGTTAATAGACGATGTGGAAATCTCAGTTAACGAACCCTTATCTCCACCGATCAGTCCAATCAATTTCCGCAGACACGAGAATTTGAGCAGCGGTCTTGATCGCGTGGAAGTACAAGTTGAACTTGATTAATGGTTATATGTTTTTCCCCAGTAGGGGCGGGTTTAGGGCTTTCATTTTGCCATTGATGATCAACTTTATTCAAAACCCGCCCTGACCGAGTGTAAGCGTTTTAGATATGTTTTTCCCCAGTAGGGGCGGGTTTAGGGCTTT
>NZ_JAVJQP010000048.1:0-81242 GCF_040218875.1 Coleofasciculus sp. D1-CHI-01 | reverse complement strand
ATCGTAGCCGATATTTTGCTCACCAATAATCGAAATAGCCGATTCACCCAGGCTGATATTGTGGCGTTCAAGTCCCTCTGACTCTTGCTCTAGCCGATGAATCACTCGGATTGCCCAGAGTCATAGCTCGCGAAGCGTGCTGGGAATAATCGCCGGGTCAATTCCCAACTGAACAGCACTTGCTCAAATTGAGCCGGATTCAGCCTTTTCAGGCGCTGTAGTAGTTCGCCTCGACTATCCATTCAACCCTATCCACCTGATACCAACTTGCCTTCTATCCTGTCATTCTGAGTGTTCTATCCTGTCATTCTGAGTGTTCTATCATGTTATTCTGAGTGTTCTATCCTGTCATTCTGAGCGTTCTAAGCTGTCATGCTGAGTGTTCTATCTTGTCATTCCGAGAGAAGCGTGAAGCGAAGCTAGAGCGAGGAACGAGATACGACAATCTGGACAAATGCTGCGCTAGAGTTCCTTACGCGAAACATGACAGATGCTGCCATAGACAGCACTAGCAAACTGTAAGTAGGGCTTGCTGCCCAACCTAGAAATCCTGAGCCATCAATACTTTGAGGCTTATGGGCAGTGGATAAAGTGCAAGGAAATGGGGGAGCAAGGGTACATTTTCCCTGAGCAAGGTGAGGCCATACTTATGAAGGATGCTACCGCATGTCCTAGCACTTTATCCACTGCCCATAAGCCTCAAAGTATTGATGGCTCAGGATTTCTAGGTTGTGCAGCAAGCCCTACTTACAGTTTGGTAGTGCTGTCTATGGCAGAATCTGTCATGATTCGCGTAAGGAACTCTAGCGCAGCATTTGTCCAGATTCTCGTATCTCGTTCCTCGCTATAGCTTCGCTTCACGCTTCGCTCAGAATGACAAGATAGAACACTCAGCATGACAGCTTAGAACGCTCAGAATGACAGGATAGAACACTCAGAATAACATGATAGAACACTCAGAATGACAGGATAGAAGGCAAGTTGGTATCAGGTGGATAGGGTTGAATGGATAGTCGAGGCGAACTACTACAGCGCCTGAAAAGGCTGAATCCGGCTCAATTTGAGCAAGTGCTGTTCCGGTTGGGAATTGACCCGGCGATTATTCCCAGCCCCTTTGCCGAGCAATCACTGCGGGCAATCCGAGTGATTCAACGGCTAGAGCAAGAGTCAGAGGGAGTTGAACGCCTCAATAACATCCTGGCTGAATCGGCTATTTCGATTATTGGTGAGCAATATATCGGCTACGAGATAGAAGCTCAAGTTAAGGGAATAGTTAATGAGTATATCCAGCAGCCCTTTGAAGGGCGGGAGGATGAGCAGTGTCAGCTTGATGAGTTTGTGCAGCACAGTTCTAGGGGAGTGCTGTTGGTAACGGGGGCGGCGGGTTTTGGCAAATCGGCTCTGTTGTCGCATTGGCAAGAAAGCCAGCAGGAAGATTGTTTCATCGCCTATCACTGCTTTAGTTATCGTTACCAGAAAACGCGCTTAGTCTCGGAAGCCTATCGCCATCTGCTCAAACAACTGTATCTGTATCACAACATTAGGAATGGGCAGTTTCCTACTGATCCAAATCAGATGCGGGATATCCTGGTAGGGATGCTGGAGAAACCTGTCTCGCCAGAGGGTAAGCGTCTGGTGATTGTGTTGGATGGGTTGGATGAGGCTTCAGAAACGTTGGAGCCGTTTTTTACCAGGCTCGCGGATGGGGTGTTTGTGATTGCTTCAGCACGGGCTGAGGTAGGGGATGAGCCGGAATACCTGCGGAATTGGACGGATAATGCTCAGAGATTGTATCTGAAGCGGCTACGCCGTGAGGCAATTCCTAAGTGGCTGGCGCAAATCAGCGAGTTAGTCACCTATAGCCAGAATCAGGATTTTGTTCAACGGCTGGATGAGATAACTGGGGGATTCCCGCTTTACCTGCGTTATCTGATTGATGACTTGAGACAGGCGGCAATAAAGTGTCAGGATGTGCAGGGGGTACTCCGGAATAGTCCCGGTGGGTTCAAAGCTTATGTCAAAGAACAGTTTCGCCAACTTGCCAAAGTTGAGGAGATTAAGCGACAAGGGGAAGTGCGGGAGTTGTTTGCCTTGCTGTCAGTGGCGTTGGGAGCGTTATCTGAGGATGATATTGAAGCGTTGACTGCGTTGAATGCCTGGGATTTAGCCGATTTACCCTGGCAGGCGACACGGTGGTTTAGTATTCAAACGGGTTGTTATAGTTCTGACTTTTCACGCCATCCAGAAAAATCGATATCAAACCTAACCCCCCAGCCCCCTTCCCACCCCTCTCGTTCTCCCCTACAAGGGGAGATGGCAAAGGATGCTTCGCTTTTTTTTGCACGGAAGGGGGAGAATTCAAAGCAAGGGAAGGGGGAGAATTCAAAGCCTCTCTCCTTGCAGGAGAGAGGTTTGGAGAGAGGTTTTCCAGATTCCGTCAAAAGTAAGAATTATAGTTTTGCTCACCCCTTACTCGCCCAGGAGTTTAAAGGAGCGCTGGGGCGTCAGGCGTCTTTGGCGGAAGATAAGTTAATTGACTATTGTGCCAAATGGCAGGACAACCATAGTTCTTATGGGTTGCGGCATTATGCCGAACACTTGGGAAAGGCGAAGCGGTGGGAGGAGTTGTATGCGATCGCACGCGACAAAAATTTTTCATCTGCCCAACAGCAACAGTTATCTGATGAACCTGATTTACCTCTGAAGACAGTGCAGGCTGCCTTGCTCGGTGCTGCTGAGGAAGACAAGGCAGAGAGAATGGCTGAGTTTGTGCTGGTACACGCACACAGATTGGGGCAGACAAATGCTCAAGAGTCACCACTAGATGCATTGCGATCAGGCAGTCTCAAAAGGGCATGGATACTGGCGGATCAGTATGAGATTGAGTGCTGTATTCTTTGGTATTTGCTACTGGCGTGGGAATTGAAAGACGAGGAAAAGCTGGATGAAGCACGCGAGACTTTAGATAAGTTGGAGAAGAAAGAATTACCTCATTTTCTAGTAAATTGGGATGCCCGTTGGCAAGGTGATTATGCTGCTTATTTCCTCGCATATATTTTTATCCAGAATAAGGATATCTGTAGCATTAAGGATATCTGTACTGTTATAGTTCAGCAGATTTTGGAGGAATATCACCGTATTACTCTATATAGAATTTTTAGCAACTATGGCAACTTGGATGCCATCAGAGAGATAGCAGTATCGCAAGCTGAAGCCAGTGAGTTTATTAAACATACGAATGCTCGTAAGACTACCGAAGAAATTGAGAATCGAGGAAGACAGTACAGTAATCTTTTAACACAAGCAGAAGAATACGCCAAGGCAGAGAATTTTACTGATCTGCGACAGATTGTTGAGGAGGTTGAAAAGATATACGGTTGGACACAACTAGAAGCCCTAGGTTTGATTGCAAAGAAACTAGCAGAAGACGGGCAACCTAGAGAAGCCAGATCTACCTTTGCCGCTGCTCTTAAATTGGCACAAGAAGCTGAAGCTGAGTTTTTAAAAGCTTTAGCACTAGCAGACGTAGCAGAGGTACAGGTAAAAATCGAGCAGCAGGAAGAAGGGATAGTTACCGCCAGCATTGCTCATCAGATTGCCCAAAGTATTAAAAACCATAGAAAAAAAGAAAGAGTAATTATCACAGCACAAATAGCAGAGGTACTGACAAAGGCGGGAAAGAGAGAAAATGCGAAAGCTATTTTTGATAGTGCTATCGAGATTGCCCAGTCAATTGAAACTCAAGATGGACGTGTAAATAGCTTCACAATAGTAGCTAAGGCACGAGTGAGGGCAAAGGAGTATCCTGATGCTCGTAAGACGGCACAGAGGATTGAATTCCTTTGGAGCAAAGCTGAAGTGTTTGGAATTATAGCCAAGGCAGAGGCAGAAGATGGAAAAGATGAGGCAAAGACAACCCTCTTGATGGCCTCTGAAATTGCCGAAGGACATTCCCTGGATTGGGTGAATGCTCTATGTACAATAGCATTAGCACAAGCAGTTATAGACGAAGAAGCTGCACTAGCTACTTTCAAGGAACTCCTTGTATCTGCCAAAAAACTTCTAAGGGAGCGAGACATTTACTTGTCGAAAATAGCAGCAGCACAGGCACAGGCAGGAGAAATTTCCCATGCTCTGGAAACTACAGACGAGATTGAGGATGAATCGGAACTGGTGAAAGCCCTTTCGTGGATTGCCTTGACTCAGTTTAAGAAAGGGAAAAAACAAGAACTCTTGAAAACTCTCACTGCTGCCCTTCAAGCTAAAGACAAGATAGAGGATAAACAAAAACTTATAAAAGCGCTCAAAGCGATTGCAGGGATACAGGTAATGGCAGGTAAGGGAGAGGAAGCAGTGAAGACAGCGGAGAAAATACTTACAGAGCGTAAATTGTATCTACCCGGAATTGCATCATGGCTGGTCGAAACAGGCGATCGGGAGAACTTCAAACGGTTGTTAATTCCTTGCGCTTACTACCTGCACACTGCTTATCAAATGTGTGGATGTCTAGCGAAACTGTATCCCGTTCAAGCAACAGATATCGCCAAGGTTGTCAAAGAGTTTACCGTCAGTCCAACTTAGAAACGAATGAATTCATCAAAGAAATAAACCAATGCCCAAACAAGACCCCGCCAAATTAAAAAAAGTCTCTGTCAGCCTCCCATTTGGCATCGGCGGTGCGGAATGGGAAGCCGATGAAACCGAACGCAAAGCCGCTTGGTCACTCTACGTTGAACTGGTCACTCGCATCACGGTACAATCCCTAGAAGCCGACCAAGGACTGCTGCGAGAAGCGCTCAATTCTCTCTATAGTATGTTTGCGATTACCCGGCAAATCCTCAGAGACGCGGGTCCCGATGTGGGCATCTCTTCTAAATCTGTTGGCGGAATTGCGATCGCGGTTCTCAATAAAGGATTGCGCCCCTTTCTATCAAAATGGCATCCGTTATTACAAACCTGGGAAGCCCAGAAACCTGACACAACGAGTCCCAAACAGCATGAGAAAAATTGGTCGTTAGAACCTCAGATGTATGAGGAGTTGCTAATACTGGGAAAGGAGTTACAGCAATATGCTGAGGCGTTGGCGGTGATTGTGGGAGTGGAGGAATGAGGGAGATAGGGGAGATGGGGGAGATAGGGATATCCTGACCCAGATCCTTGGAAAGGCGTAGCAATTTTAACCCAAAAAAATTATCTGGACTAACAATTATTGTATTCCTGTCAGTAGGGGTACAGCATTGCCCATTGGTGTCAACTTAAGTCTAAAACCCTTACTTAATATTAATAATAGATCCCCCCTAGCCCCCCTTAAAAAGGGGGGAACCAGAAATTACAGCGCTTTTCACGTTTATGGAATACAAAATTATATCGGCTTGCTTTTGGGCGCAGTCATTGTCTTTAGTCTACTAGCGTGAAGTACCCTAACTTCAGCGAAGCAAGTTAGGGCTTCTAACTTAGCTAAACAATGACGGTCTTATTCGTCTTCAGGGTTTCCCGTTTCATCCGCCAACGCCTCTAAAGGTTGCCCTCCATTGGTCTTACAAGGGCGTCAACAGGCAGCCGTCCGCCTTCCGCAGACAGTGATATTTTGTTAGTCCGCTTGATTTTCGCGGTTTGTGGTTGTAGAGACGCGCAAGTGCAAGCGTCTGTACTAACCGAGTAATGCCATTGGGCATCTTGCGCTATTCTTTTGGAGGACGCTAAAAAGCGAACGGTGGTCGAGTTCCGAGCCGCGCAAGGACTACATCTCTATCACACCTAGCCCAGCCATCTGTCTTCCCATGCATTAGAAGGTAGACCTAGGAGGGTTGCTGCCATTATAGCGCTAAAAGTATTTGGAAATCTTCATACTTCCGATTTCCCGCTGTCCATCCTCACCCTACTGACGTTGAGGGTGAGGACTTCCGCGCCTACGTTAAAAACTGCTGTAATCAAAGTCCCCCTTTTGAAGGGGGATTTAGGGGGATCTAAACTTTGAGCGCTAGTAATACAAAGTCTTAAGTTGACGCAGATGCACGTCTATGCGCCCCTACGTTAACGCCTGACTAGCTTCTTCGTCACCTTCCGCAACCGCACCGACTGCGGCGTGATTTCCACCAATTCTTCCGGTCCGATATATTCCAACGCCCGTTCCAAACTCATCTCGGCTGGCGCTTGCAACTGCACCAATTCATCCCCGGTGGCGGAACGATGGTTGGTTAACTGCTTAGTCTTACAAACATTCAAATCCAAATCTTGAGGACGGTTGTGTTCGCCAACAATCATCCCCTTATACACCCGCGTCCCCGGTGTAATAAAGAATACCCCTCGGTCTTCGCCATTTTTCAACGAATAGAAAGTCGCCACCCCTTCCTCAAAGGCAATAATCACCCCATTGCGGCGGGTTTCCACATCACCGGAAAGCGGACGATAATCCAAGAAACTGTGATTCATAATCCCATCCCCCCGCGTCAGGCGCATGAATTCACCCCGGAAGCCAATTAAACCCCGTGCGGGAACCACAAATTCCAATTGCGTGCGACCATTACCACTGACTAGCATATTCTGCATTTCGCCCTTGCGCTGACCCAAGCGTTCAATACAGCCACCCACAGCTTCTTCGGGAATGTCTAGCGCCAAGACTTCGTAAGGTTCGCAGGGTTGACCCTTGACTTCCCGATAAATCACTTGCGGCTGAGACACCTGAAACTCATACCCTTCCCGGCGCATGGTTTCAATCAGGATACCCAGGTGTAATTCCCCCCGCCCAGAGACTAAGAATTTATCCGGAGAATCAGTTTCATCGACACGCAGAGCCACATTCGTCTCTAATTCTCGCATCAAGCGATCGCGCAATTGCCGAGAGGTGACGTAATCCCCTTCCTGACCTGCAAATGGCGAATCGTTCACCGAGAACGTCATCTGCAATGTCGGTTCATCCACCTTAATTAACGGTAAGGCTTGGGGTTCATTAGGACAGGTAATCGTCTCACCGATATTGGCATTAGCAAACCCCGCCACCGCGACAATATTTCCGGCGAAGGCTTCCTCTAAATCAACCCGCTGGAGTCCTTCAAACCCCATAAGTTTGCTAATTTTAGTCTTGACAATTTCCCCGCTTTCTGTAACTAAAGCCGCTTGCTGACCCGCTTTAATTACGCCATTATGGATTTTGCCAATCACAATTCGACCCAGATAATCCGAATAATCCAGCGTCGTGACTTGCAATTGTAGAGGCTTGCTCACATCACCCACAGGCGGCGGAACATGGCGCAGGATGGATTCAAACAAGGGTTGCACATCCACCCCTTCGTCCTTTAAATCCGCTTTAGCGTACCCTTGTAACCCAGACGCAAACAGATAGGGAAACTCACACTGATCATCATCCGCCCCCAATTCAATAAACAAATCCAGGACTTTATCCACAGCACCGTAGGGATCAGCTTGAGGACGGTCAATTTTATTCACCACCACAATCGGGCGCAGTCCTTTTTCCAAGGCTTTCTTGAGGACGAACCGGGTTTGCGGCATCGGTCCTTCATTGGCATCCACAATCAGGATACAACCATCCACCATCCCCAATACCCGTTCCACTTCCCCACCAAAATCGGCGTGACCGGGAGTATCGACAATATTGATTAAGATATCTTTATAGTGAACTGCTGTATTTTTAGACAGAATCGTAATTCCCCGCTCTCGCTCCAAATCATTGGAGTCCATAACGCAATCAGGAACCTCTTCCCCTTCACGGAAGATACCGGATTGTTTGAGTAGGGCGTCAACCAAGGTGGTTTTGCCGTGATCGACGTGGGCAATAATGGCAACGTTGCGAATCGGAAGAGTCATAAAGGCGTTAGGGAGTGAGATGAGAGAGGTCGATCTTACTATAGATTTCTTAATAATTGTAGCTTACTCAAAGGGGGAGCGGGGGAGCAGAGGTACAGGGTGGTAGGGGCGGGTTTTACCAATACCGTTTTGCAGAAACCCCTAACTGAACTAAACCCGCCCTTTTTGGGGTGCGGAGGTGGGGAATTGTAGTTTTATTCACATCTTGCACCAGCCTCACCAATCGCCTTGGGTTTAAACCCAAGGCTGAAAGCTCAAGTCAGCTAAAGCTGACTGGATAAGAGTTTTATTCAGAAGTTGAATGATTCTCTCTCCTTTTTATATATGCTTCGCAGCCATTCTAGAGTTGCGCCCGACAGTCCAAATTGAATCCGGTTCACCAACTCCCCCCATTGATACAGTTCTGATAGAGACAGGGATTGCTGAAACTTGCGTTGATAAAATGTCGCCCAAAAGTCCGGCGCTTTGTACTTATGCTTGCGCCAGCGCCTGCGCCAACAGAGGGTATCTTTCAGCGTAGGCGAGTCTACACCTAAAATTGGCGGGATATCGGCATAACTGACAAACGTGCTGACTCCCTTGCCAACAACGTGAATCACATATCGCCAGCAGTCAATGCGATAAATCTCGTCAGGATGGAGATTGAGCAAAAGCGCAATGGCTTCTCGGGTGACAAATCGCTGTAACGGATGAGTGGCTCTTGATTTTACCTGAAGTGTTGATAACATAGGAGATGCACCCCAAACAATGGGGTTGTGTTTTGATATGATATGGCGATCGCAATCTGGCTACATACCTAATGGTGCGATCGCTTTTAATTTGCTTAGTGTAGACGAAATTTAAACTTTATGTCAAGAGGCGAACGAGTTCGGTTGCGGATTAGGGAACTAGCGGCTAGAGAAAACTGGACGTTGCTGGATGTCGCTGAACGGTCTGGGGTTCCCTATAGTACCATCAAAACCTACGCGCGATCGCCAGGAATGACGATGGTGGATATTGGGGCGCTGCTGAAGTTAGCACGGACATTTGATGTATTGATAGAGGATTTGTTTGAGATTGTGAAGGAGTAAGTCATTTGTCATTCGTCATTTGTCATTTGTTATACTCGCTTCCGAAAAGAAGCAAGCTACGTCTTATGTAATGTAAGGGTTTGAGGAATATTGATTTATGGATTAGTCCCACGCCCGGAAACCGTAGGGGCGCACCGACGTGCGCCCTTTCCACCGACGTGCTAGCGCGAGTTTGGCTGATTCTCTGGGGGTAAGCCCGGATTAAACATCACCACAAATTGGGCATTCGGCATCAGACGGCGGAGTATGCACAGATGACCATCCGCATCGGAACGGCTACGATACTGTGCTACAGTGACTCCTTGCATTTTGGGTAGCAGGCGAACCAGCACCCAAGGATAAAGGCGTTGTTTGTAAGGCATAATAAATGTGTCTCCATCTGAAATTGGAGCCAGAGCCAGTGCTAAGAGGTTGGTCGCCGGGATGCACTGGCTTTCTGACCATCTGAAGTTCTGCCTTTATATTACGGGCAAATTCTGGTTAAGTCAATTTAACCATGAGGATTCTGGAATAAAACAGTAATGACGAGTGTGGGGGAAAAGCTTAAACGCCAACGTGAATCACTGCATCTGACGCAGCAGCAAGTCGCTGATCAATTGGGTGTGACGGTAACTACTGTGAAAAATTGGGAAGCTGGCAGACATATACCAAAGCTTTACCCCATCCAGACGAAAGCATTGTGTGATTTGCTCGATTTAACCTTAGACGAGTTGGCAGAGTATAGTTAAGGCAATCAGGAGGCAATGAGTTCAGGTCGTAAGCTGATGCAGCTAAGGAAACGATTGGGGCTAACTCAGAAACAGGTAGCGGATGCGGTAGGCGTCACGGATCAAACTGTCAGCAACTGGGAAGCTGGCAGGCACATTCCTAAGCTATATCCTGCACAAATGAAAATGTTGTGTGATTTGCTAAACCTCACCTTGGAAGAGTTAGCCGAGTGGCATATTTAGTTGAGTTGTGGGTTATGAAAATTAACTAAGATTTAACCTTAGAAGTTACGCTCCGCTAACACACCACCACTAGCTTGGCACTGGACATTGCAGCCCCCTAGTCTTCAGTATCTCTATAATTGATAATAAACGCCATTTTGGAGTCTATCGCTAATGCCACTTGCGCCAGCCGAAAAAACAATGTGGGAAACTCCCCCAGAGAAAGATCCCAAGAAAATGTCTGATGATGAGATTAATGCCAAGTATGAGAAACGAGAAAAAAGAATACTCACAGAAATGAATCGTGAGAAGCTGCCCAGTTTTGCCGATGCGCTCAAAAAACCTGGCTATATGGAGATTAGACCATTTTTCCAACGTAGACCTCGTTGGAATAAAAAAATGCAATCGCGCCTAATTGAGTCATTTCTGATCAACATTCCTGTTCCGCCCATTATTCTGTATGAAAAGGAATATAACTCTTATGAAGTCATGGATGGTCAACAGAGAATCACTACCATTCAAGATTTTTACGACAACAAACTAGAATTGACAGATTTAGAACTTTGGCCCGAACTGGAAGGACGCACTTATAATCAACTTCCCAAAAAAATTAAGGCAGGGATTGATCGTCGCTCTATTTCTTCTATAGTGCTGATCACAGAGTCAGCACCTAATCAGGAAGAAGCACTTTATTTAAAACAGCTTGCCTTTGAACGCCTGAATACCGGAGGAGTAGATCTAAGTCGCCAAGAGGTGCGAAACTGCTTATATTACGGAGATTTTAACAAACTATTACTTGAACTAGCTCAAAATCCCATATTTGCAAAAGCTTGGGGAATCCCTATTAACGACCATGACGCAAAGTCGAAAAATAGTTTATATAAAAAAATGGAAGATGTGGAACTTGTTCTTCGTTTTTTTGCCCTGATACACGCTCATAAATTCCATGGAAAACTAGAAGAGTTTCTGGACAAATATATGATTAAAAGTTTGAGTTTTTCTGGAAAAGATATTGCTGTATTAAGTAAAATATTCTTGAAAACAATCAATATTGTCTATCGAATATATGGAGAAGATTTATTTAATCCTAAACCCTTTGAACCAAGAAACATTAATTTTAAAGATCAGGCATATAAAACTTATTACGAAGCAGTCATGGTAGGGTTTAGCAATCATTTAGATAGTGAGAATATTTTAATTGCTCGGAAACAAAAAGTAATTGAAGCAACCAAAAAACTCTTTGAAGAAGACAAAAATAGACTTTTAACAGGTGGAGGAAAAACGAAAGCGGATATTCAGAAACGACTCGGACTATTCGATGATATGCTTGCTCAAGTCATCAACGAGTAAGTCATGATTTTTCAGGAGCTTCTGAAGACAATACAGAGAAATATTTCTACTGTCCGTTCTATTATTAAAGTTAACGAAAAACTTATAAGAGCTGCTTTTGGAGATAAGAGTATAATCACACAAGAATGGGGAACGCAAGCAGACTCTATCATTGACCAACTAACACAGGATGCTCCCGAACCAAAGGATTGGCGAATTTACGATCACTGTGCTGTAGTAACACGGTTATACGCTATTTATGAACGTTTTGTTGAAGACTTAATTCGAGAATGGATACAACTTCTGCCAGATTTATTTCCAGTTTATGCAGATTTGGGAGATAGAATTTGTAATACACATCGAATAGGTGTAGCTCGGTTACTGTTGGATATAACAAAGAATAGATTTGGACATCTTTCTGTTGAAGAGGTTATTAGAGGATTATTTTATGGAGCTAGTGGTACTGGAGAAAAGTATGAACTCCTGCCGGATGCATTTCTACTGCATGAGCAGAACTTACGCAAAGACACCTTAGAAAAATTATTCGCTGATGCTGGTATTCTAAATGCTTGGGCTTGGGTTGAAAAACATAGAAAAATTAAATATTTTGTTGAAGAAGTTCGAGGAAGTGAAAATACAGCAGAGGGAGAACTCAATGAACTGATTGACTATAGAAATGATGCCGCATACGGTGCTTTTATAAATACTATATTAAGTGCAAATGAACTTTTAGAATTATGTGATTTTGTTGAAGCGTTGTGTCAAGCGCTAGCTGAGTTGGTGACTTATCAAATCATTAAGCAGCAAACATCAACAGGTCAGGCTCAAGAAATTGGTCAAATTACGGAGTGGTTTAAGAAATCAAAAGCGGCAGTCGCTAAGGTAGAGGAAACAACTTTATCAGTTGGAACAAGTGTTTTTCTGATGGGCGAAGCCTACTGTCAATTGGCAACGATTAAAAGTATTCAGGTTGATGATACTGATCAGGAGTCAGTACAGACAAGCAGTGACATGGAATTGGGATTAAAATTTGATGTCGAAGCCCGAAAAAAAATTGCGTTTATATGTGGTTAAATAAGCGAGGGTGAGTCGGTCAAACTAGGACGATTGGGACAAGAGCGATCGCGCTGCCAATCTCAAAACAAAATAGGGGGATTATTCTCCGAGTAATAAATTAATGAGTCATATTGCCGCCCGTCGATCCCCTCAGTTATTGTAAAATTTAGCGGATAGCACATTCTCTTCAGACTATGCCAAAATCAATGATATGTTTCACCAATTTTGAGCAATGACTTGGTCTTCTGGACAGAAGTTGCACGGCAACAACTATATTCTGGAAAAAGAATTAAAACGCGGACAATTTAGTGTCACCTATCTGGCGAGCGATCGCAAGAAAAATCAATGGGTGGTCAAAACCCTGAGTGATCAGCTAATCCACGACTTCAACCAACCGGAAGTCGATCAAATTCAGGAAACCTTTTTGTGCGAAGCGGTAAAGCTAGTAAAATGCCGACATCCTCATCTGGTGCAAGTTATAGAACCATTGGTGGAAGGACATCAGGTTGGCATTGTCATGGAGTATCTGGATGGTGTCGATTTAGCCAGCCACGCCCAAAAGGGTTTACCCGAGTCAGAAGCGCTGCTTTATATTCAACAAATTGGCGAAGCGCTGAAAGTGATTCACGAGGCGGGGTTAATCCATCGAGATGTCAAACCCAGTAATATTCGATTACGAACCGATAAACAAGAAGCCGTGTTAATTGATTTTGGGTTAGCGCGAGGATGTGAGGATGCGTCAACAACAGTTGATACCCTTACAGCCGATGGGTTTGATGCCCTAGAGCTTTATGATGTAGAGACTCCCCTAGGAGCTTATACGGATGTTTATTCATTAGCGGCAACGCTATACTTTTTAGTCACAGGAGAAATTCCGCCCAAGGCAATGGATCGCTGTATGTCGAAAGCGCGATTAATTCCACCAAAACAGATTAACGAACAAATTAGCGATCGCACTAATGAAGTGATTCTGATTGGGATGGCATTACAGGTTGATGAACGCCCTCAAACCATACAGGAATGGCTGGATTTACTGGGATTACAGCGCCAAATCACTGGATCAGGACGCCAGAAGTCACCCATGATTTTAATCGGTGCAATCATCGCCATCGTTGGTGTGTTAGGTTTAATTGCGGCTTGGTTCTTGTTCAAACCTACAGCCATCCCTCAAGAACCCACACCCGTGCAAACGCCAGTCTCGTTAATTTATACGCCTGTCAGTAGCGTTTCCCCAATTACCTTTTGGTCAAAGGTTTAACGGATATCCTCCGTCTTCGTCAGGGAGGATACCAAGTCCGCTTTTGTTACCCTCTTTATCCCTTGGGTACTTTTTCTGTGGAACCTTCTGCCCTCTGCCTTATTATATTTTTTTAACCAGGGTTTATTTTTTTTAAGAAATCTGGACATTGGCACCATAACTGTCAAACTGAATAATATCTCTATGTTGTAGGAGATTTGGCAGTGGACTATGAAATTCGCTACAAGCCAGCCTTTGCCGCTATTTTCCTGACACTCAATCCCGGTGACAGAATCACGGCAGAAGCAGGTGCGATGACCAGTATGGATGGTAAACTCACCGTGAAGACGGAGTTTTCGGGTGGCTTTATCCCAGGCTTACTCAAAAAGTTCTTTGGCGGAGAATCATTATTTGTTAATACATTTCATAATAAAACGCAACAACCCTTAACTCTGGTTCTTACCCAGTCCACCATTGGCGACATTGTTGGTGTGGACTTGCGCGAAAATTCCCTCTGTTTTCAACCCGGTGCTTATATTTGCCATACCCCTGGCGTCAAACTGGGGGTGCGGTGGGCGGGTGTGAAGAGTTGGTTTTCTGGAGAAGGATTGTTCAAACTCCAAGTTAGGGGTCAGGGTAAGGTATTTTTTGGTGCTTATGGTGGATTGACGAAAAAGCGGGTTAATGGTGACTTTGTTGTCGATACGGGTCATTTAGTCGCCTATGAACCGACGATTCAGATGAATGTTGGTTTAGCCGGGGGTTTATTGGGTTCAATGACTTCTGGTGAAGGATTCATTAATCGACTCACGGGTACAGGAGAAATTTACCTCCAGTCTCGCAGTATTAGTGGTTTAGTCAGCTATTTACAACCAAAATTGCGTTAATATAACACTCCAAATTTTTTCATAATGAATATTGAACTGTTGCATCAACCCGATAGTGCGATCGCGCGTGTTGTTCTGGACGCTAATGAAGAGTTAGTGGCGCAAGCTGGCTGTATGATTGCCATGAATGGTTCCATTAATGCCAGTACCACATTGCGCCAGGGGAAGGGTGGCGGTATTTTGGGCGGACTCAAACGGATGGTGGCGGGGGAATCGCTATTTTTAAGTGTGTTCCGTTCACCGATATCAGGGGGTGAAGTGTTTCTCGCGCCTAAACTTATGGGTGATCTCCTAACCTATGAAATGAAGGGTCAAGAGTTAGTAGTTCAGGCGACATCCTATCTAGCGAGTGAGTCAGGAGTTGATATTGATCTCGGCTTTCAAGGGTTTAAATCTCTGTTTTCGGGTGAATCCATTTTTTGGTTGAGTCTTAGCGGTTATGGGGTTGTCTTGTTAACCTCATTTGGCGGAATTTATAAAATACCTGTCAATGGGGAATATATTGTGGACACGGGTCATATTGTCGCCTTTGAAAAAAGTCTGAATTTTGATATTACCAAAGCCGGATCGAGTTGGCTAAGTGCCTTTTTGGGCGGAGAAGGGCTGGTTTGTCGATTTAAAGGACAAGGAAATGTCTATTGCCAAACTCACAATCCTGGTGCGTTTGGTTCTCAGGTTGGTTCTAAACTACCGCCGCAATGAGCGGCTTTAGGTTGAGTTTCGTCCCTTCCTAGGAAGTGGACTTAAATGGTGGGAAAAATAAATAAAGGATAAATCATCATGAGTCAGCGAATTTCTTATAAAATAGAGCATTCACCGTCTTATGCGTCTTTGGTGATTCACTTGAAAACTAATGAAACGGTTTTAGTTGAATCCGGTGCCATGGCGGCTATGGATACCTGTATTAAGATGAAGTCTAGGGCTAAGGGTGGCTTGATGAAAGGACTGGGGCGAATGGTAAGTGGTGAGTCCTTTTTCATCAGTGAGTTTACCGCTGAAGGCAAATCAGGAGAGTTGTATGTTTCGCCTGGAGTACCGGGAGATATTTGTCATTATTACTTGCAAGGGAATGCCTTAATGATTCAATCCTCTGGATTTGTCGCCGCTAGTCCTACGGTAGAAATAGATACTAAGTTTCAAGGGTTTAAAGGCTTCTTTAGTGGCGAGTCCTTGTTTTTAATTCGGGCAACTGGGATAGGGGATATTTGGTTTAGTTCTTATGGCGCAATTGTGGAAATTCCCGTGGCTGGGGATTATGTGGTGGATACCAGTTACATTGTGGCATTTGAAGATACGTTGAATTATAACGTAGAAATGCTGGGCGGTTTATCGTTTCGTGGATTAAGAACGGGAATTTTGGGAGGTGAAGGATTGGTTTGTCGGTTTAATGGAGAAGGGCGGTTATGGGTTCAGTCGAGAGAACTGTATAGTTTAATTAATTTCTTAAATCCCTTCCGCCCGACGAAGAGCAATTAGTATGTAGTAAGCGCTTTAGCGCTTTGAGGCACTAAAGTGCCAACTACGTACAAATAGCTTGTAGTAAGCGCTTTAGCGCTTTGAGGCACTAAAGTGCCAACTACGTACAAATAGCTTGTAGTAAGCGCTTTAGCGCTTTGAGGCACTAAAGTACCAACTACGTACAAATAGCTTGTAGTAAGCGCTTTAGCGCTTTGAGGCACTAAAGTACCAACTACGTACAAATAGCTTGTAGTAAGCGCTTTAGCGCTTTGAGGCACTAAAGTGCCGACTACGTACAAATAGCTTGTAGTGAGCGCTTTAGCGCTTCTAGGCACTAAAGTGCCAACTACGTACAAATAGCTTGTAGTGAGCGCTTTAGCGCTTCTAGGCACTAAAGTGCCAACTACGTACAAATAGCTTGTAGTGAGCGCTTTAGCGCTTCTAGGCACTAAAGTGCCGACTACGTACAAATAGCTTGTAGTGAGCGCTTTAGCGCTTCTAGGCACTAAAGTGCCAACTACGTACATACGAGTCTGACTATTATGTATGAATATCGCCGACTAAGTCCTGCACAACGAGCTGAATTGGTTCAGCAACGTTTGTCTCGTGGTTATCCATCTCACGCGCCTCCCCATGTTGTGACTGACAAGGAAGTTTATCTGTTAACAGCAGCTTGTTATGAACACAAGTGCCACGTTAAGGATGAATATCGCCGCCAACAGTTACTCAATTTGCTATTTGATGCGTTTGTAACTGCTGGGATGGAAATCCGCGCCTGGGTTGTTCTGCCAAATCACTATCATCTCCTGGTACATCTGACTAATTTTAATGAGTTGAGTCGCTTATTTCGCTTAGTACATGGTCGTACATCTTATCAATGGAATCGGGACGATAATATCACCAGTCGTAAGGTGTGGTATCGTTATAGCGATCGCGCTATTCGCTCAGAACGACATTATTTTGCTACTTTAAACTATATCCATTACAATCCAGTGAAACATGGCTGGAGCCAATCTCCTTATGATTGGTGTGAAAGTAGCGTTCATTGGTATCTGGCAAATTTCGGACGCCATTGGTTGAGAGATTCATGGATTGAATATCCCGTGCTTGACTACGGTAAGAATTGGGACGATTTCAAGAAAATTGATCATTGTTAGAGCGCTTTAGCGCTTACTACAGAACGGCGCTAAAGCGCTCACTACGAACGAATTTTCTATGTCCAATGCTCCAACAAATCGCAATCCGCCGCCGAGTAATCGCCAACTCCTAATTTTATTGGGGCTATTTATCGGCTTTATTGTGGCGGTTATCTGGCTGTTGAATCTGTTGGTGAATGGTTTAATTGGGATGATTCCGCCGAGTGTGGAGCAAAAATTGGGGGCGGTAATTGTGCCAGTTTATGAGAAACAAGCTAAACCTTCCCCAACTCAAGATACCCTGAACCAATTATTAGATCGTTTGGAAGAGGAACTTCCTCCTGAACAACAAAAAGCGCGGGATTATCAGGTGCTGTATTTGCCAGAGTCTACGGTGAATGCGATCGCGTTACCGGGAGATGCTATTGTTATTTATCAGGGTTTACTGCAACAAGCGGAGTCTGAGAATGAATTGATGATGGTTTTAGCCCATGAGTTGGGTCATTTTGCTCACCGAGATCACTTGCGGGGTTTGGGACGAGTGTTGGTGGTACGGGTAGCTTTAGCCTATTTTCTCGGAGATGCGGGAGCCTTACAATCAGCGGCTTCGGGGGCGGTGGAAGCCATTGCGCGATCGCAGTATTCTCAGTCTCAGGAAAAGGAAGCCGATGCCTTTGGCTTAATGTTATTATATGACACTTACGGTCATGTCGCCGGAGCTACAGACTTTTTTGAGCGAATGAGTGAGAAATCAGGAGCCAATTTTGCCTTCCTGTCAACCCATCCCGCACCTAAAAAACGGGTGGAAGAGTTGGAGCGTTTGATTGAAAAGCAAGGGTATGAAACCGGGACGCGATCGCCTTTACCAAAAACGTTGAAATAAAGAATAGATAAAGTATTACAAGCCGTGTTTGGCTTGGATCACGGAGGGACACCCCTACTATCTGATAGTATCGAATTAAATTAGAAACTACAAAAGTGACAACAGAAAAATATCCCCAACCTAATATTAAACGTCCAACCACAGCAGAAGTTGTTTGTTTTGGTTCGCTCATGGCGATGGAGTTACTCGTAATTGATGAGTGGCCCGAACGAAATTTTGGTGGTCTGTTTAAGGAACAACGAGACAGTGTGGGACAAGATGCCGCCATGATTGCCACTATGTTGCGCGGGTGGGATATTCGCAGTGGTTTGATTGGTTCAGCCTTGGGGGAAGACTATCGAGGACGATGGCTGGCAGAACACCTGAAGTCTAGTGGGGTTTTGGGTGAAGTGCGCTTCGATTCGCAACTGCCAACCACACTGGTGGTCTTAATTTCAGATGCTATGGGGGGTCGTACTTACTTTTGGCAACCAGATAAAAGAGTATTAGCGACGTTAGATACGGCTGATTTATCTCTGTTAAATGGAAGCCGTCTCCTGTATGTCGATTGGTATGACGAAGATCATATTCTCTGTCCTATGGATGAAGCCATTAAACTCAATATTCCTGTCTTTTTAAACCTGGAACATTTGCACGAAGATCCCGATATTTTAGCCCGATATGCGGGACGGGCGACGATGTGTCAAGCCATTACAGATTCTGCACAACGGGGTGATCAATCGCCTTTAGCGGCAGCCCAAACCTTGTTGGATGCGGGCGTAAAAACAGCGCTGATCACTTTAGCCGGAGAAGGATGCTTGGTTGTACAGGAGCAACAGGCGATTCGGGTTCATGCTCCCTCAATTCAGGCAATTGATTCATTTGGTGCAGGTGCTACGTTCTCAGCCGGTTTTATCTATGGCTATCTTAAGGGGTGGAATCTGGAGAGGATGGCACGGTTTGCGACAGCTACAGCCTCAATCAAATGTAGTCGTGTGGGACTTGAACCGCCTGATTTGATGGAAAGCCAAACCTTAGCTGAACAACTTCAAGTGGACTATCTTTAGTAAGAAGGGAATAGGCAATTCTTCTATTGCCCATTCCCTATTTTCTAATTAAAACTTATGGACTTTTTTAGTCATCAATTTTCCTTTGCTGGAAAATATCTCCACCGTCAATCCATCTAAATCAACGGTGACTCGTGTGAACAGATCAACGGAAACCACTGGACCAGCTTCGGCTAACTCGTAGCGGTTAGTTGAAAGCGTGACCAATTTACCCTCCATCTGGAAGTGCTTCGCCTTCCTGTGAATTAGGGGCCAAGCCAGACCTGAAGAAATAACCGAAATTATTTTAAAATCAGGCTTTTCCTGACACCGTAGTTCAGCACTCATGCCACAGGCGACATCTCCGGCTAAAAAGACGACCCGTTTGATATCATGGTCGAAAATTAAATCGAGCAGTTCTGTACGTTGCTTCAGGAAGCCACCCCATTTGTCTGAATCGAGTCCCTCTCCAGACAACTTATCTGGAAAAAAGGGAACGGACGTCATCACACATTTAACCCGACCTGAACCATCACATAACCAGGCTTTTAAAGCCTCCAGTTGTGTCTCGCCTAGCATGGCACGGGTTTCTTTCGTATCACCTAACTGCCGTTCTGTGCGACAGTCCAGGGCGAAAAAGTCACAGCAGCCATCCTGAAAGGTGTACCACAGGCGGCAATTCCCCCAGTAGCCACTATACCGTTCTCGTTCATCCTCCTCGAGTGCAGGGAATAAAGGACCATGGCTCATTTGGTAGGTTTCATAGGCTTGAAGCGCGGCTGGATAAACCAGTTGCCATTCTTTGTCCCCAGCATTACCGGGCCAATTGTCTAGGATATCATGGTCATCCAGGGTCATGTAGGTGGGGACTTGTGCCATCAGTTGGCGGACGTTGGGTTGTGAAAAGGTGGTTCGATAGCGGTCAAAATATCGCTCAACGGTTAAGTCAGCATCAGCAACTTCCTCGAAGTTATCGTCAGAATAAATTTGGTCCCCCACTAAAAGAAATGCATCCGTGGCAATTCCTTGCTCAATTTGTTGATTAATTGCCGCAAAGGTTTGCTCTCCGTCCTCAAGATATCGCCACACTCCGGGCGCTAGTCGCTGCATATAACGGCAGGCTCCATAGACAAAGGAACGAGGACGCTGGGAATCATTACTGCCGGATTTAAAGCGTTGTTGATTGGCTTTTGACCAGTCTATTTTTAGTTTGGAATCGGGTTCATCTTCACAGACAAACCAACCCATTTGATACTCATAGTCAGTTTCTGGTTTGAGTCCGGTAAACGTGATCACCCCAGACATATCAAAATTTGGATTCATTTTAAAGAATTGGGGCGGCTGAAACTCCGACTCTCCCACGGCACGGATACGAGCGACACCAAAACAGGGTTGAAACAGTTGATGGGTTTGTACACCCCACTCTGGGGGTAATGCATGAGGTGATGGCAGATATTCAGCCCGTCCAAATATACGGGCGCTTTGGTCCGTCACATGTCCGAGAATGGGTCCAACGGTTAGCGGTTTTAATTGAATCATGGTGTGTATTTGTAATGATGGTTGTTG
Organism: Coleofasciculus sp. D1-CHI-01; assembly: GCF_040218875.1. Classification (NCBI taxonomy): domain Bacteria; kingdom Bacillati; phylum Cyanobacteriota; class Cyanophyceae; order Coleofasciculales; family Coleofasciculaceae; genus Coleofasciculus; species Coleofasciculus sp. D1-CHI-01. The sequence goes on along the minus strand of NZ_JAVJQP010000048.1, from coordinate 60,842 downwards.
ATTCTGTTTTCAGATGGTAGCTAAAGTGTCAAGATATTTGATCGTAATGTTGATATTTTTATCGTAAATGGTTCGCGAGTTTTACTTCAATAAAATTTGTGCTAGGTTGTGGGATTAATACATTAGCATAATGGCAGATTAATTGCCAAGCCTGCTTAACATGATTGCGATCGGTTTGGGCTTGCCCAATTGACAAACGTAAGGTTAATTTATGATTGAGTCGGGTTGGGCTTAAGTAGAGTTTTCCGGACGCATCCAGATGTTGGATGAGTGCATTATTCACGGAGTCGCCACCCTTGAGTCGAAAGCAAACTAAATTCAGGGGAGGTTCGACGACTAACTCAAAGCGTGGATCAGAGTTAACCCATTGGGCAAATTCTTGAGCTAAAGCAACATGTTTGCGAATATAATGTTGTAAGCCTTCAATCCCATAATGGCGAATCACAAACCACAGCTTAAGGCTTTTGAAACGGCGAGCGAGGGGAATCTGCCAGTCTCGATAGTCAATCACCTGTCCAGATTCTGTGGCTTCATTTTTCAGGTAGTCTGGCATGATTGAGAGGGCATGAACTAATTTTTCTCGATGTTTGACATAGAAGCAATTACAGTCAAAGTTTGTCATCATCCATTTATGGGGATTGAAGCAATAGCTATCAGCTTGTTCTAATCCTTGGTGAATCCAGCGAAACTCTGGACATAAAGCAGCGGTACCACTCATGGCTGCATCTACATGGAACCAGAGGCGATACTCCTGGGCGATCGCTCCTAACTGTGCGATCGGGTCAATTCCGTTGGAGGAGGTGGTTCCCACGGTTGCGGCTAAGTAACAGGGAATCAAACCAGCTTGGATATCGGCTTCAATACACTGTTGGAGTGCTTCTGGACACATCGCATAATACTCATCCACCTCAATTAAACGCACGTTTTCTGGGCGCAATCCAACAATTTTTGCGGCTCTTTCAATGGAACAGTGCGCCTCTTTTGACGTGTATGCTACCAACCGATTAATATCAGCTTGAGCTTGTTCTCTGGCGGCGATCAGAGAAACCACAGCCGCACTACAGGCTGAGTCTTGCAGTACACCTCCTCCAGTTTCTGAGGATTTAAAGTGGGAGGGTAATCCCAACATATCAACCAGCCAGTCGAGTACATGGGTTTCTAGCTCCGTACAAGCGGGAGAGGTTGCCCACAAAAATCCTAACACCCCCATACCCGCACTCATTAATTCTCCTAAAATTGAGGGAGCAGAAGCACCTGCTGGAAAAAAGGCAAAAAAGTTAGGTGATTGCCAGTGCGTTAATCCCGGCACAATAATCCGATTAATATCGTTTAAAATCGCATCATAGGATTCACCGGTTTGGGGAGCCGCATCGGGCAAATTGCCTCTAATCTCTCCGGGTTTAACTTGAGACAGAACGGGTAAATCCTCTACAGTCTCCATGTAGTTAGCGATCCAATCAATTGTTTGATATCCCCGACGACGAAATTCTTCCGGGGACATGTGATAGTTAATTTCTTTCGTCATTTAAATCTCTTCTAAACGTGAATAGTGATAAATTTTTTAGATGACAATTACACGGGCGCTAATTCCATCCTGAGTTGTTTTTGATTCAACCGACTCTTGTACCTAGATTTAACTCCAAACCCTCATCCGGTTTTAGCGTTGACGGTACGTAGAGAGCCAATGTAATCGCTCTGATTACCATAAACACTAATAACCCCAACCACAATAGATGAACATTCTGGAACTGCCACGCTGCAATCACTAAAGGAACAAATCCGATAAAGAACGCGGCGAGGATTCCATTTCGCAGGACAAACATTTGAGTTAATCCCAAAAAATATCCCTCTAACATATACACGAATCCCACCATAACTAACACAGGCAATAGCCATAAAACATAGTCATTAATTTGGTCAATCACTTCTAAATGATCCGTTAATAAGCCGAACATTTTTTCGGGAAATGAAATAAACACCAATGCCAGAGCTAATCCTAAGCTTAGGCTCGTTCCTCCAGACAAGCGCAGTAGGGGAAGCAACTTCTCATGACACCCCTCACCGTGGAAATTTCCGGCTAAGGTTTCCGTCGCAAATGCTGAACCCTCAATTAAAAATACGGCGAGATTGACCACTTCCACCATTAAACTGTTGCCCGCTAAAACGACGGTTCCTAGGAAACCACTCAAGCTTGCAAAGATAGCAAAGGTTGTAATCGTTCCCAGGGAACGGATCAACACATCAAAATTCATCTGAAATGTGGCTTTTAGCGCCACGGGGTCAAGAATTTGTCCGGCTACGGCTGGTAGTTTTGGCAAATAACCGTCTCCAGCTATCATTATTAGCGCTAAAACCAACATCACATATTGACTAATTGCAGTTGCCGCACCCGCACCCGCACTATTCCATCCCCACTGGACAATAAATAAGTAATCTAAGACAATATTAGTGCCATTGCTAATGATGGATAGAGCTAACACTTTATTACTCTGAGATTGCCCTAAAAACCAACCCAATAGCACGAGATTAGATAACGCGGCGGGTGCTGCCCAAATTCGGGTATTGTAATAGTCTCTCGCAGCGGCTTTTACTTCTGGTGCAGCACTGAGTAGGGTAAAGCCGAGTTCTCTAATGGGGTAATGTAAGAGTAGAATAATTGCCGCAACTATGAGTGCGACTAAACCGTTTCGCAACAAGATTAATAACACAGCCTCGTTGTCTGAACGTCCCACAGCCTGAGCTGTTGAACCCGTCGTTGCCATGCGTAAAAACTTACAAGTGCGGTAAAGGTAATCGAAGAGAATGACCGCAATAGCGACTCCCGCTAGATAGCGAATATCGGTTAAATGCCCTAAGAACGCTAAATCAACTAACCCGACTAAAGGAACAATAATATTGGAGATAATATTAACAACTGTAAGTTTAGTAAAACGAGAGCCAATCTGAAAATCTGCTTCATTCATAGGATAATCATAATGGATATTACGGTTGTTGTCCTACTGTTAAAACATAAATTAAATCGAATTAAATAGTTAGAGTGCAATCAGCGAAAGAATACCTGATTATAAAAAAAATACTCCTATACCTACCTGAAAACAGGTAATTTATCAGACGTTTTTTCTTAGGCAATAGTAAAAAAAACGGCAAAAAATGTATATTTTACTTACCGTTAATAGATAGAATTACTGATTAAGCTACTCCTTAAGAAATCACGTTATATTAGTAATTTTTGTTCAAAAAGCTGATAGTAACTTATTTTTGTTACCAATCCTTAACCTTTGGTTAAGCTTAGCATTGCCAATTCACAACGTCTAGCATTTATATATTTTTTTCTCTTATATTAAAACTAATCTTATTAAGATATTTATATATAAAATAACGCAATTGATAGTGGAATACGTGATATAGTTATATGTTTATTCATCTGACTAATTTTGGTCGGTTAGAGCGTTTGGCACAACAGAGTGTAGAGAATGATTGCGGTCAGCAAAGCGTAGCAGGATGTTTGTATCTACAAGATATATCACAACTAGGGATGATCCTCATAAATACCTGCACGACTCACAGCATAATCAGATAGCATTGGTGTATCAGATCCGACACAAGCGGCAAATTCCTCCGCTTTTTCTAGATTAGGTGTTCCTAGCATATAAGCCAATAGTTGAGCCATTCCCGCTTCTAAACTAATTCCTGCCCGTTTCGTTTCAATTACCATTAACCAAAACTGCTCTTTTAAAACTAAAACATCAATGCGTCCTTCGATAATTAAGCCATCTTCATCGTTTAAAGCAATGGTGATTGATTTTTCCGGTTTGACGGTAAACGGTGATAGATAAAATCCAGCGATGAATAGCAAGGGATGAAGAACCGCCATCCTGATCGCATTTTCGGCGAATGGAGGTTTCTTGAGTAAATTCAGATACCCGGCTTTCAATCTATCTAATGATTCTTTTTTCCATGCGCCAATCTCTGGTAAGTTATCTTGCCATTCTCGAAAAAATTGATCATCGACGATTTCTTGTAAACCAAAACTCGATTCTAATTCATCGATTTGGATAGTGGAAGCCTGAACAGTTTGAGTCATTGGTGCCGCTCTTTACTTGTCCTAGCGGTTGCCTAAGATATAAGTAGAATAACTTAATTTGATGATTTTAGAGCAACGTATCGGGAAAAATTAGGCAAGATAAAAAGAGTAGCCGCTATCAGCAAGACTCTATGAAACCACTAACCGGTCCGCGCACACCACGATTTCTGAGAATTTTCCGGATCATCAAGCTGATTTTTCGCCCCTTGGACTACCTAGAGAATTATGCTCAACGGTATGGAGATATGATCAAAATTGGCGGGGATAACGCTCCTCCCTTTGTTTATGTGAGTAATCCCCAGGCGATTAAAGAGATTTTTACGGCTGATCCAGAGTTATTTGAATCGGGTCGAGGAAATGGGGTTTTGCGCTATTTACTAGGGGATAACTCACTGCTGATGTTAGATGGTGAACCCCATCAGCGCCAACGCCGCCTGCTGATGCCTCCCTTTCATGGCGATCGCTTGCGAGAGTATGGTCAGCTTATTTGTGATATTACGGAAACGGTAACAGCCGAATGGACAGTGGGTCAACCGTTGATCATCCGTACCTATACGCAAGAGATTACCCTGCGGGTGATTTTACAAGCCGTGTTTGGCTTGGATCACGGAGAACGTTACATCAAACTGAGACATCTGCTGAGTACCCTTCTGGCATCCTTTGACTCTCCCCTGAGTTCCACTCTGCTGTTTTTCCCTTGGTTGCGACAGGATTGGGGTGCGTGGAGTCCCTGGGGGCGTTTTTTGCAGTTAAAGCAGCAGATCAAACAGTTGATTTTTGATGAAATTCGCGAACGTCGGGAGCAAGGGGATGAGTCACGAACCGACATTTTAACCTTACTCCTATCGGCGCGAGATGAAGCAGGTGAGCCGATGACGGATGAGGAATTACATGATCAGTTAATGACACTTCTGATTGCCGGTCATGAAACTACGGCGTCTGCACTGGTTTGGGCGTTGTATTGGATTCATTATCTACCAGATGTGCGTCAAAAGCTGCTTGAGGAATTAGAAACCTTGGATGCAGAGGGCGATCCGATGGCAATTTCCCGGCTTCCTTACCTGACAGCCGTCTGTCAAGAAACCCTGCGAATTTATCCCATTGCTCCGAGTACCTTTATTCGGATTCCAAAATCACCCATAGAAATCATAGGGTATCAATTTGAAGCGGGTACAGCGTTGATGCCTTCTATTTATTTAGTTCATCATCGGGACGATCTCTATCCAGAACCAAAGCAGTTTAAACCGGAACGTTTTCTAGAACGGCAATATTCCCCTTACGAATATTTACCCTTTGGTGGCGGGAACCGTCGCTGTATTGGTTCAGCATTGGCACTGTTGGAAATGAAGCTGGTGCTGGCGACTATTTTGTCACAGTTTGAACTGGCATTAACTGATAATCGTCCGGTGAAGCCGATGCGTCGCGGTTTAACGATCGCGCCTCCTGGCAACCTGCGAATGGTTCCTAAGCAGCGTCGGCAACAGAAAGCCCCAGCGATGGTTTAGACCTGGCGGCAATATTCTCAGAATGTAGAGGGTAACTCTATTAAGTTTTGTCGCTAAATTGACAAAATTCGCCAAATCATGATGATAGGCGTTTGGGTCTTGCGCGATCGCACACGCTAGCTTTACCGTTGCACCACTATCTGTGACGCTACAGCCCTCACCCCCAGCCCCTCTCCCAAGCCAGCCCTCACCCCCAGCCCCTCTCCCAAGCCAGCCCTCACCCCCAGCCCCTCTCCCAAGCTTGGGAGAGGGGAGCAAGAGGGAAGCAAGAGAATCCGGGTCGCCCTCTCCTCAAACCTTTAGGTGATTAATTTTTTAGGAATTAAAGGTGCGTCTACAGATTAAAATCTGTAAATGAATAGGATCGAATAATCTCATGAAAATCGATAGACGTTTCTTCCTCGGTTGGGCAATATCGATGGTGTATGGATTTTGGGCTAAAGGACAAGCGCAAACGATAAACCCAGATAACCCAAGTAAACTTTTGATTAATCAAGTCGGATATTCACCAACCCGTCCTAAGTTAGCCTTTTTACTCAATTATAATTCTTCTACCACCAATCCCGTCCAATTAATTAACGTCCGAAATAACCGCCCGGTTTTCGAGACTGAGTTGTCAGCACCGATACAAGATACAGCCAGTCAAGATAGTATCCAATGGATTGATTTCACCCCATTCAACCGCCCCGGACGCTATTTTCTGAAAATTGGAGAAATTCAGTCCTATCCCTTTGAGATTGGTCAGGCTATTTATCAAGATGCTTTCAACAAAATGCTACGTTCCTACTATTTACAACGCTGCGGGGTAGCAATACGAGATTCTATTAATGGGATTGGTCATTCTCCTTGCCATTTAAATGATGGCACCTTTGCCCATACCGATGACATGCATCGGGCGGGTGAAATGAAACGTGCCCAAGGGGGTTGGCATGATGCGGGCGATTTTGGTAAATATGTGGGACCCACGGCGGTAACTGTGGGTCGTTTATTAAGTTTATATGAGCAATATCCGTCATTATTTTCTGACCGCCAATTGATGATTCCTGAAAGTGGAAATGGCAGACCCGATTTGCTGGATGAAATGAAGGTGGGATTGGATTGGATGCTGACGATGCAACGGCGCGATGGTGCGGTTTATCGTAAGCTTTCGGGGAAAGAATGGCCCCCCATGATTCTACCGAATGAGGATATCCAACCGCGTTATATTTATGGAATTTCCACACCAGAAACAGCGAAGTTTGCCGCAGCGTTAGCTATGGCGGCGCGAGTATATTCAGACTATGATGTGTTGTTGGCGAAGAATTATTTAAAAGCGGCGCGAAAAGCCTGGGAATTTTTGCAAAATGAACCCTCAATGCGTGTGGATTGGGTTGAGGGGGATGATAGTGGCTCGGGGAAATATCTGGCTGGGGAGTGGGATACGGAAGCGTCGTTAACAACGGATAAGGATGACCGTTTTTGGGCGGCGGCGGAATTGTTGATTACGACTGGGGATGCAAGTTTTGCGGAGTATTTAGAACAAGAGCTTCCTGACTTGTCTTATACTCTATTTGAATGGAAAGATCCCTCGGCTTTAGGGATGGCAGATTATCTGTTGCAACCGCGTCAGCAAGGTTCAGAAAATCTGAAGGCGCAAATGAAGCAGAAGTTATTAGAACGGGCAGATCGTTTACTGGATACGGTGAATCGCAGTGGCTATCGCTTGGCACTGGATAAGTTTATTTGGGCGTCGAATAAGATGGTAGCGGAGGAAGGAATTACCTTGTTTTATGCCTATAAACTAACCGGGGATAAAGCGTATTATCAGGCGGCGGTGGATCAGTTAGATTATTTGTTAGGACGCAATCATTTTAATCTATCCTTTGTTACGGCTGTGGGGTCAAATTCAGTCCGCAATGTGCATCACCGAGTCGCTGTCGCGAAAAAAACGGTAATTCCCGGGTTAATGGTAGGGGGGGCGAATACAGAAGCCCAGGATGGAATTGCCCCGAAAGGATTGGGTCCGCTAAGTTATGTGGATGATCAGCGATCTTATGCCACGAACGAATATGCGATTGATTATAATGCTCCTGCGATCGCACTGATAGGGATGGTGATGGCGGAAGGTTCGTAGTTGCGCTGTTTTCGTCGGCTAGATCGCACTGATACGAATGATCATGGCATAATTCATTATGTAGGGGCGCACGTCGGTGCGCCCTGACTTATATTTTTGAATCTGATAGACTTACAGATAACTTTAAAAGCCTATAGTGGGAGGACTATAATTGGCTACATCAGAACAATACGAAAGTATAATAGCATCGCTGCAATGGGATGGATTACGAGCGCTATGGGACAACATCGAGAAACGTAACACACCAGGATGGGAGCAGGGCAAAGCCTTTGAGTATCTGGTTATACGAGCCATTTGCAAACTATTAACACTGAAATATCGTGTTTGTGTAGAAAATGGATTTCCAGATTACGACATTAGAGAGAGAGACATCCCATGATTGGTTATATTTTGACTGAAGGATCGTTAGATAAACAATTACTGAAAACTGTGCTGCCAGAAAAATGTCTTAATAATGTGGAAGTTGTTGAGGCTGGTGGGCTATATGCTGTTAAGTCACTTGCTCGTTCTCTGCTCGTCCGTAGGCAAGTACCAGTCATTATTGTCGTTGATGCAAATTCAGTAGACCCTGAGTTTATTCAAGAGCGCATTGAAAATATTGAGCAAATAGTTAAACGTATAGCGGTAAATACACCTGTCAAAGTGATTACTGCTGTTCCGGAAATTGAAACTTTTTTTTTCAAGATGTTACTTTGCTTTCACGTTTACTCGGATACACTCCTCCTCAAGATGTACTGAATTTGGCAAGTTTTCAACCTAAAAGAGCTTTAGAGCAATTGCTTTCTCAGTCAAAAAAAGTTCAAAATCAGTTACAGATTATTGCACAATTGAAAGATGAAGGTGCTGAGATTTTACGCCAAGCGCCGTTTATTCAAGAGATCATTCATTTTATTGAGTCTGTACGTGAAACAGCAAAAGTAAGTTAGCGAAGGTTCGTAGTTGCGCTGTCTTCGCGATCGCATTCCGTTGATGAGGATTGTGATAATAAAAAATTCCCCACAACAATTTAGCTGGGCGGTTAGAAACCTCAGCTACACGAACAAAACCGTTCGTAGTAAGTGAGGATTTATTACCAGTGCTGCAAGATAGGAGTTTTATCCATATCATTGAATCAGAAAGGTTGTAGGTTGGGTTGATGAAAGCGAAACCTAACACCCTCTTCCCAAGCAGCAAATAGAAATATCATGACTCAAGGCGATCGCAAGCAGAATAAAAACTGGTTGCAGGATGCGCGTCTTGGTTTACAGGATTATCATCTTGAGGGCGATGATCTGAAATGGAGAGATCCTTAAGTGGTACTGAAACTGATTATTGATCAAAGGAAAGAGAGAAAAACTAGGGTGCGTAAACCCGCGCAGGCGGGTTTCGTTTGTGTAGCTGTGGTTTCAACCGCCCAGTTAACTTCATTCATTTAGATTCATCATGTCTCAAACCCCAATCATCACCCTATTAAGCGACTTTGGAATTAACGATGTCTACGTGGGAGTCATGAAAGGCGTCATCGCCCAAATTAACCCCGCCCTCACCATCATCGATCTTACCCACGAGATTCCTCGGCAAAACATCGCCGCCGCCCGATTTAACCTGATGAACGCCTATCCCTATTTTCCCGATCGCACCATCCATATCGCTGTGGTTGATCCCGGTGTCGGTAGTCAGCGCCGTGCGATCGCGCTACAAGCGGATGACGGTTTCTTGGTTGGACCCGATAATGGATTGTTTAGCGGTATTTTAACCCAAAGTACGATTGTTTTTGCCGTTGAACTCACTAACCCAGAATTCTGGCGCACCCCCACCCCTAGTCAAACATTCCATGGTCGAGATATATTTGCCCCCGTCGGCGCACATCTTGCCAGTGGTGTTCCCTTAGCAGAGTTGGGATCGGTGATCGAACCCAGCACTCTGGTACAATTGCCGATTCCAGAATTGACCAAAACCGCGACGGGGATCACGGGTTCTATCCAGTATATTGACCATTTCGGTAACCTAATCACCAACATTCCCGCCTCTGACGTGACGGGAAAAACTTGGTCAGTCACGATAAATCAGCGCCAGATCCCCACGAATCAAACCTATAGCGATCGCCCTTTAGGAGAACTCATCGCCTTAATTGGGAGTCACGGTTGGGTTGAAATTGCGGTGAATTGCGGTAGCGCTCAATCTGAGTTGCAGTTAGAGTTAGGAAATAGGGTAGACGTGGCTGTCACCACTGAAATGAAAGGCTAAATTATATAAAGACAGAGGGCATTGGCTGGGAGACTGTAGAGACGTTGCATGCAACGTCTCTACAGTCAGGGCTTTCCCAGTTACCTCGTGGTATTGAGAGGAGATGAGATAAACATGGTATTACAGCAACAATGGGACTCTGAGGTGTACCAGGGTCAATTTGGCGAATTTACGATTACCGACAGCGATCGCGTCGGGGTTATTGTATACCGCAGTAGCCTGATAATTGCGGCATTGAGTTTTGCGATCGCTAGTGGGTTGGTCTTGTGGCAACCGGATAATCCCACCATTTTAACCGCCCTCACGCCCCTATATGGCTTGTTCTGTATAGCGTTAGGCGTGAGTTTGGCAACGATTCATATCTATTTAGCCCCCCTACACCGTCTCCTACAACTGTTTTGGGGAATTGGCACGATTGCGGCTGGTGTGTTCGCCATCCAGACTAGCGAACCCCTCGCCCTTTTCGTGTATAACCAACCCGTTACCCTGTTCGGGATTGGCTTTGTGTTTGTGGCGTTAACCGGGATTTACTTTAAAGAAGCCTTTTGTTTTAACCGCTTTGAAACTAAACTTCTGACTCCCCTAGTACCCGTCTTATTACTGGGACATTTAGTTAATATGTTACCCGCAACGGGGGAACAGGTGCTTTTAGGACTTTGGACAGTTCTATTTTTAGTCTTTGCTGTGCGTAAGGCAATGCAGCCGATTCCCCCTGACATTGGCGATAAGTCAGTGTTTGCCTATCTTAAACAACAACGGGCGGCTCAATCCTAACGATTAGGGGATAATAACCGATGAGCTGGCACAGGAAAGTCGCCATTGTTACCGGAGGCGGACAAGGGATTGGCTTTCGCGATCGCGAAAGCCTTCCTAGAACAGGGAATGAACGTCGCGATCGCAGAAATTGATCCAGAAGCCGGAACAGCTACAGCCGCCGAGTTTCAACCCCTTGGTTCAATTCAATTTATTCAAAAACTCATGCCCTTGCCATTAGCCTCAGTCCAGATATTTGTGACGGGTGCGAATTTTATCATTGATGGCGGGATGACCAGAAAAATGATTTACTCGTAAAAAACGAGCGACAGTTTTCTAACCGAATTATTTAAGGCGTAATGTTTTGATAGTCCTAAAAATTGCGTCATTTTTGAGTATAAATCTAATCCTATTAAAACGTTTTAATTACCCTAAATTAGGTAGCATAAACAGATTATCTCCGGTGCTATACATACCTCTATAAATCTTAAGAAAATAGTCATGGGAATAGTCATCATTACAAATTTTCTGATAGCCGAGATTTTTTCCATCGTGCTATCCGCTCAATTTTTCTCACCACTGACGCGGTTACAACTGAGTTTACTACTTGCCTCAAAACCCTCTACATTCCCCTTAGAATCCATCAACGTCTTTCCACCTCCTCTAGGGGACATGATTGAAAATCGATGTCGAGAAGTCCCGACAGGCGTTGGCATTCCCGCCTTTCAGCCAGGAATTACCAAAGAAGATGTGATGCGTTTATTAGGCGCTCCCACCGGAACCGCACGCGGTTATTGGCCCAATACTCGTGCTGTATTCTATGAATTAATACCGGATCAGATTAGCTTAGGTTTTCTGTTTGACCGAAATTCTCTACGAATTCGACAAACCGAAGCCTCCTTTACGGCTGAAGTTGATTCCCAGACAGCACTGTTGACATTGAATGGAATGTTAGGGTGCAAGCTGAACCAGCAAATCCAACAGGGATTAGAACAAGTGTGGCAACGTCAATCTCGGCAGTTTTCCTTTCAGCTAGACTATCTCGAAGGCGTGATTGAACGCCAACAAGAGGGACGAATCTATATCGGGATTTGGGAGGAAGATTTACATTGAAACCAGGAATAGGCGTGTAGGGGCGGGTTTTACAGATAACATTTTGCCACAAACCAATAACTTAACTAAACCCGCCCTCATCTTCCCCATCTCCTATATAGCAATTTCCGGTTTGATGCGATACATCGTTAAGGGCGCAAGCTTTGCGCCCCTACATTGCCCCCTACATTTAGGTGTACCTCACAGGCTGGGAAAGCGCTATATCCCTCATCCAAGCGTGTAGGGGCGGGTTTTACAGATAACATTTTGCCACAAACCAATAACTTGACTAAACCCGCCCTCATCTTCCCCATCTCCTATATCCCTGAGCCGTGCTAGCTGAGAAATTGTCCACTCCCCAAGGCGAACCGTTCCCCAATCTTGGTTAAGTGAAACCCTTATCCCCTAGTCAATTCAGCAACTTGCCCTTTGTATTTTCTCCGGATAGAGTCAGCCGTCTATTGTTGAAGGTATCAGCAATGAAGGCATACTACCATGGAAAAAAATGATATTAGCGTCATTCTCCTCGGACTCGCGATGATTACCGCGACTATCGTCTATTTCGACAGAGCCTCAAATTTAGAGGTGAGAATTGGCAGCCACTCTTATCTAGGAATTCATACCAAATTAATTGTTGATCGTTAATCACTGATAAGAACAGAGATCCCCGACTTCGTAGGAGTTGTCGGGGATCTGGCTTGGATATACCTTAGCCGAGAACCTGATGAATTTGTTCTAACAATTGACTCATGGAATAGGAACGACCGGACAAAACTTTAGTAGCAACGCTTTGCAATTGCGACTCTAATTCCGTCGTTATTTTATCAGACTCAGAGAGTCTAACATTGAGGGAGGAATCGGGCAATCGATGATCCAGCAAAAGAATCGGGGGTCGATTCGGGAGCTGATTCAACTCTTTTAATCCTTGAACCATGCCCAAATCATTTTCAATATCCTTGATCCGAATCAGCAGTACATCAACCATTTGTGCTTGAAGTTGATGGTAGACATCTGACCAACACTGGGAGAATAGACTTCTAAATCCAGCCGCTTGTAGATATTGAATCAATGCCCGTAGCCAAGGGGTGTAAGGTGTAACGGGATTTGTGTTGAAAGCGTGATCTTTGGGACTAACTCCTTGAGTGTCGCCCAGATCAAAGATCAGAATACTCGACTTGCGACTCACGCCAGCCGCAATTTGAATCACTTGCAGCAGTGTGGTAATTTTCTGGGGGTTATCTGGGGCTAAACAGGGATAGACAGAAAGACCGATCGCTTGATTAGCGGCTTGTGTGGTTTGATGATCTAGGGTAATCAGGGGTAGCTCCGCTAATGCGGGATATAACGAATAGGTTTTAAAGTAACTTGGGGGATCGTTGATCCCAGCCCCGTCGAGCAAAACAATATCCGGATGCCAAACCCGCGCCAATAATTCTGCCTGTTCTATATCATCGGCTTCCAGTACCCGGTATTTTAGATCTGAATGTTGGCAACTGAGTATATCAGTTAACTGATAAATTAGTCTTGACGATTCCGGGGGAACCTCGACTAACCCCGCACTCAGATAAAGCAGGGTTAGAACCTGATTGGCGGGAGGCTGATGTTTACCCAAGCGAGTCAGGTTTTTGGCTAATGCTTCCTCTTGAACCGGTAAACTTAAGAAGCCATCGGCATTATTTTGATCAGCCTGTTCTTTTTCAGCTTGAGTCGCTGTAACTAAGATGGAAATGTGACGGGTTTGCAGATCAGACTTAAGTAATGTCAGTACATCCCAACCCGAAACTTGTGGGAGAAGAGGATTGAGTAAAATGATGCTCGGTTGTAAGCTACGAGCTTTGGAGAGTGCTTCTGAACCAGAACGAGCATTGATCACCCAGTAGCCTAACTGTTTTAGCTGCACCGTCAGGCTTTCTAGATACCGGGGTACAGTTTCGACAATTAACACCAAGCGGTTACGATTGGGGGATGGGACGTTGGTGTTTGCCTGTCCCCAGTCCTGAGTCTCTGCCAAATCCCTGCCAGAAGGTGGACAGGGGGGAAGGAGCAGGGTAAACTCGCTACCGTTGCCGTTTTTAGAGATAAACGAGATATCTCCTCCATGCAAGCGAGCCAAGCGTTGGGTTAAGACTAATCCTAACCCTGTCCCCTCAAACTGACGAGTGAGCGGTTCTTCCAACTGCTGGAATTTCTGGAAAATCAAGTGCTGCTTGTCTTCGGGAATGCCAATCCCTGTGTCCCAGATGGTAAAGGCTATCCAGCCATCTTTATTGTTAACCTTTAAACCAATGGTGTTCTCAGTCTCGGTAAATTTGAGTGCATTGGATAGCAGATGTGCCAGCATTTGCCGCAGCCGTAGTTCGTCGGCAATCATGGTGTCTAGACCGGGTTCGATGTCTAAGACAAAGGAGATGTCGGGGGTTGCGCCTTCGTGGTTAGGATTGTTGTCTGAGTAGACTTGCAGGGCTTGTTGATAAGCGCGATCGCACAGGCTTTGAATCTGCACTGGTTCTAACGTCAGTTCAAGCTGACCCGTTTCCATGCGCGTTAGATCCAGAATATCATTGACCACTGCCATCAGTTGACGCCCATTTTGGTAAATCAACCGAGCATAACGCGCTTGACGCTCATTGAGTTCGCCTAATAACTGGTCTTTGAGCAGGGTTGATAATCCTAAAACGGCGGTGAGTGGCGTCTTCAGTTCGTGGCTAATACAGGCTAAAAACTCGTCTTTCAGGCGGTTGAGTTGGACTAAATCCGCATTTTTGGCAGTCAGTTCTTGAGCGACTTGCTGTTGAGCCGTCGTGTCTTGCGCCATGACTAACCAAAGCTGTGAATTAGGGGGATTGAGTGTATTTTTGTGCCATGGTGCGTCTTTCCATGGTATGTCTTTCCAATCCTCAGTTGTCAATTCGGGGAACAACCAGGGAGGTAGAGGCATTTTGGTCAACACAAACTGGCGATCCTGGATTTTTTTCGTCATTTCTAGGGTTTCCCCATCCCTGCGTAAGTCTTGAGGATACTGAGATGTCGCTGTAGACTCAAGTTCTGGATGTTGAGCATCTGTTGCCATGAGGTGGGTGCGATCGCCTGCACAGTCATAACCCATCGCTCTAGGGGACGTGAATGTTGGCTGAGTTTGATCACCAACCCCCCAAGTTACTGGCTTCTCCCTACTGTTGAGCGGCTTATGGGTGGGGTTCGGTTCAGCTACCGCTAATGGTTCTGCTACCTGAGAATTTGTCTGCCCATTTGCACAGTAGCGGGTTGAGTCGGGCTGAGTGTTATGGCTGAGGATACCTACATTGGATGGTGATTCAACCGAGGTTGACTCTATCCCAGTTGGATGCTCCCAGGATAACCCTATCTGCTGACGCCAAGCCCGATTTTCGGACAAGACTTGCCCGGTTGCGGTTTGTAAACTCAGGGGTAGGGGTAGTTGTTCGAGGAGTTGGATTAAGGGTGATTGGGGATTGGGGAACCCTTCGCGACTCTCGAGGGAATGGTTTGTCGGGGCGGGTAATGAAACTTGCTTTTGGCTATTGAGGGTAACGTTTGGACAAAACCCGCCCTGACGTAGAGACGTTCCATGTGACGTCTCTACATCCTCAGTCTGGGGTAATGGTGCTAAGAATTTCAATAATTGCCAGCTATTGAGCAATCCCAAAAATTTACCATTGGGTTCGACTAATGCCCATTGTCTGGAACCTTCCGGGTAGGGAATGTTGGATGTATCGAAGGGTGTGTCTGGTTTTCCCCTACCTAAGTCGGTTAAGATAGTCCAGAACTGGCTGATTGTCAACGATGCTGGTAGAATCTCTAGGGGTTCAATTACAGAGGGTTCCAATTCCGAGAGCCGTTGAGAGAAATCTCTAGTTGCGGTTGTTCCTAGAGTTGCTGCTGACGTCGCCCCGGTCAGGAGATGGGGCATAACCTGTCGCAGATTCACGACTCCCAGAGGATAGTGCTGCTCACTAACCACAACAATCGAGTCACTCCCTGATCCGTGAAAAATCTCCAGTAGGGTAGTTAGATCAGTGGTTTGGGAACAAATCGGAACAGGAGCAGCACATTCTCTTAAACTGGGAGTTGACATGGATATGACCAATTAGCTCAAATCAGGGGAAGCGGCTAGGTCGCAGGCTATAAAGTATTAAGTTGCCCATAAGCCGAATAGCGCCAGGGACTTGCTCTGCTGACCAGCACAACCACCGCTCTAGATCAATTATTGCTCTCGATTGGGGGGGTAAAGGGCAAAATGCTTACAATTACTTACAATTCTTAGAGTACTTAACGTAATGTTAATTAACTTTAGAAAAATTTTGTTAAAATACGTTACAGTCGAGAACTTCAACTCGGCAATTGGTAAGGTTGTTTTTCAACATTAAAGTTCTATCGTTTTGCATCCTCAACTGTCAATTGGTATTTTTGTTCATTCCCCAGCCCTGGCGCAGTCACTGAGCCAGGTTTTAAGTGGCGATCGCTATCTGTTATCGATCGCGAACTCAGCCTCTGAGTTTCTGGAGTTTGTGGAACAAAAACAGCAGCATATCGATTGTTTAGTGCTGCAAGATGACGACTCCTTACCACCCGTTATTAATCAGTTGTATGAACAAGGAACCCTGCTTCCTCTACTTGTTTTTCCCAAAGAATCAAAAAACAATGATTCTGTTGTTGTCACAAATACTCAGTCAAACCAAATTCAGACAACCGTTCGTTGTACACCAGGGGAGGTGCATTACTTGTGTCACGCCGCTGAAGTTCGACTCGATAGTAGCCAAGTCTCTGACATAGAACATTCCCTAGAACAGGCAATTACCCAGTTCCTTTCCCTTTCTCCGAACTGCAACTTGCCCACTCTTCTGGCTAATGCGGATAAGAAAACCGAGGAAATTCATCGGGGTTCTTTAATGAAGCAGCAGTATCGGTTATCTGAAAAACTCAAAGAGCGACTGGGATATCTCGGTGTTTACTATAAACGAAATCCTCAGTTTTTCTTTCGCTATTTACCTCAAAATGAAAAAAGTAAACTGATCGAACAGCTTAAGAGTGATTATCGTGACATTGTTTTAATGTACTTCAGTCAAGAAACCGCGATTAACCAGTTAATTGATAATTTAGTAAATGAAGCATTTTTTGCCGATATATCCGTTTCTAAGATTGTAGAAATTCACATGGATTTGATGGATGATTTTGCACAACAACTCAAGCTAGAGGGTCGCAATGAAGATATTCTCACA
Source organism: Coleofasciculus sp. D1-CHI-01 (assembly GCF_040218875.1). Taxonomy (NCBI): domain Bacteria; kingdom Bacillati; phylum Cyanobacteriota; class Cyanophyceae; order Coleofasciculales; family Coleofasciculaceae; genus Coleofasciculus; species Coleofasciculus sp. D1-CHI-01. Next base: position 43,832 of record NZ_JAVJQP010000048.1, on the reverse strand, counting down.
GACTATCGCCTAACACTGATCGATGTAATTGCTCATTTAGGTGAAATGTATCGTCGCTCGATTCCCAGAGAGTTATAATTATAATTGTGGTATTAGCAATTCGCTCCCGACCCATCAACGTCAACGGTGAACGAATTTCTTCCGGGTTACTTTTAAATTGGCAACTATCCTTCGCTTATTAGTAATGGCTAACCCTATGAGTCCCCTAAAAAAAACTTATGTCCTCAAGCTTTATGTGGCTGGGAATACTCCCCACTCAGTTACAGCATTGAAAACCCTCAAAAATATCCTGGAACAGGAATTTCAAGGGGTTTACGCCCTGAAAGTGATTGATGTTCTCAAAAGTCCTCAACTTGCCGAGGAAGATAAAATTTTGGCAACGCCAACTCTAGCGAAAGTTTTACCGCCTCCAGTGCGAAAAATTATTGGGGATCTGTCTGATCGCGAAAAAGTCTTAATCGGATTGGATCTGCTGTATGAAGAACTTCGGGATGGAGAGATAGATTTTTAGAGCATGTTCAAATTTTATGAGATAATAGCAGATTCGAGATCTATTCTCAGATGACGGCGATTTCAGTTATATCTTTAAATTTGACGAAGAAATATGAGTCCATTTAATCTAGATGAGCAAAAACCCAATGAATTTACCACCCCAGGAGTCCATAAAATTCGGACGATGATTGAAGGGTTCGATGAGATCAGCCATGGGGGGTTACCTGTGGCTCGAACCACATTGGTGAGTGGCACCTCTGGTACGGGGAAAACATTGTTTACGGTTCAGTTTCTTTATAATGGGATCACTCAATTTGATGATCCGGGTGTCTTCGTTACCTTTGAAGAATCTCCCAACGATATTATTAAAAATTCCCATAGCTTAGGCTGGGATCTGCAAAAGTTAATTGATGACGGCAAACTTTTTATTCTGGATGCTTCTCCTGATCCCGAAGGACAAGAAGTTGTCGGCAACTTTGATCTGTCTGCTTTAATTGAGCGGATTCAATACGCTATTCGGAAGTACAAAGCCAAACGGGTTTCGGTTGATTCCATCACCGCCATATTTCAACAATACGATGCGGCTTCAGTGGTGCGGCGAGAAATTTTTCGCTTAGTCGCTCGTCTCAAGCAAATTGGCGTGACTACTGTGATGACAACGGAGCGCGTTGAAGAGTATGGACCCGTAGCCCGGTTTGGTGTGGAAGAGTTTGTCTCCGATAATGTGGTAATTATTCGCAATGTTTTGGAAGGAGAACGGCGACGCCGCACCATTGAAATTCTCAAGCTACGGGGTACAACCCACATGAAAGGGGAATACCCGTTTACCCTAAGCAATCAAGGTTTTAATATCTTCCCCTTAGGTGCCATGCAATTAACTCAGCGTTCGTCTAATGTTCGGGTATCCTCTGGAATTCCAACCCTGGATGAAATGTGTGGCGGTGGCTTCTTTAAAGATTCCATTATTCTAGCAACGGGAGCTACGGGAACCGGAAAAACCTTATTAGTCAGTAAGTTTATTCATGATGCTTGTTTAAATGAAGAACGGGCGATTCTCTTTGCTTACGAAGAATCTAGAGCGCAGCTCACGCGAAACGGTTTATCCTGGGGAATCAATTTCGAGGAAATGGAGGAAAAAGGATTATTGAAAATTCTTTGTTCTTACCCAGAATCAGCAGGAGTAGAAGACCACTTACAAATTATTCAAACCCAAATTCAGGAGTTCAAACCCTCTCGGATTGCCATTGATTCTCTTTCGGCGTTAGCGCGGGGAGTGAGCAATAATGCATTCCGTCAGTTCGTGATTGGTGTGACGGGTTACGCGAAGCAAGAAGAAATTACCGGGTTTTTTACCAATACAACGGATCAATTTATGGGATCGAATTCAATTACAGATTCCCATATTTCTACGATTACTGATACAATTTTAATGTTGCAATACGTAGAAATTCGCGGGCAAATGTCCCGGGCACTTAATGTATTTAAAATGCGGGGGTCTTGGCACGATACCGGAATTCGAGAGTATCTAATTAGCAAAGATGGGGCAGAAATTAAAGATTCATTCCGCAATTACGAGCGGATTATCAGTGGTTCTCCCAGTCGGATTACGGTTGACGAAAAGAGTGAACTCTCGCGGATTGTGCAAGGTGTGCGGCAAAAGTCAACGGAATAGTTATTTGTCTTATGTCTTATGTCTTATGTCTTATGTCTTATGTCAGGATTTGGTGTTAGAGCGGGTTTTGTTGAGATGTTATCACTGAGATTCTAATTAAATAAGGGCGGGTTTTGTTGTTCCGTTATTGGTGAGGAGGGCGGGTTTTGTTGTTCCGTTATTGGTGAGGAGGGCGGGTTTTGTTGTTCCGTTATTGGTAAGGAGGGCGGGTTTTGTTGTTCCGTTATTGGTGGATATTTGAATTGAGTCCCTAAACCCGCCCCTACACCGCCCCTACATCCGCCCCTACACCGCCCCTACAGCCGCCTCTACAATTGATTCGCGATCGCGTCTACTAATCGATCGATTTCCTCATAGTCTGTAAAGTAATGAACGCAGGCGCGAATGCAGTCGGGATCGCGAAGAGTGCGAAGCTGAAACCCCTTCTCTTCCAAGGCTTTAACCAGTTGGGAGGAGGGGGTATTATTAGTTAAAACAAAGGAGACTAAACCTGCTTGGGGGGGAGAGGTTAATAAGCAACGCACCGAGTTTAACTCAGATAGGCGTTGCCAAAGATACTGACTGCGCTGACAAATTTCTGTGTAGCGACTTTGATCCGTTCCCCATTGCTGATGAGTCGCGATCGCCTCTCGCAATCCAACATAGAGAGGATAGGCGGATGTCGCGACTTCAAAGCGTTCTCCATCGGGTTTCCAGCCAATGGGTTTACCTCTGTTGTCCATCGTAATACCACGCCAACCAATAAATGTAGGATGCAGGTGTTCTAATACCTCAGGTTTCACGTATAAACCGCCAACCCCAGCCGGTCCACACCACCATTTATGACCTGTAAAGGCATAAAAGTCTACCCCAAGTTCGCTTAAATTTAAGGGTAAAGAACCAACAGATTGAGCCGCATCGACTAAAATTCGGATCGGGGTACTTTCTGTCGCCGTATTACGACAGGTTTCCACAATTTCTTTTAAGGGCAAAACTTGACCCGTATTCCAGAGGATATGACTGAGAACGACTAACCGGGTACGCGGTGTCAGGTGTTGTTTGATTACGGCGGTAGGATCACCCTGGTTCAGCGTCGCCATAATTGGACAGGTGGACACCTCTACACCAAATCGCCGTCCAATCTCTTCTGCTGTCGCCACAATACCCGGATGTTCACAATCCGTCAGCAGGATGCGATCGCCCACTTGCCAGTCTATTCCCCAGAAGGCAATATTACAGCCAACGGTCACGTTTTCAGTGAGAGTAATGGTTTCTGGCGGCGTTCTCAATTCAGAGGCGATCGCGTATCGGGTGTGCTGGGTTTGTTCCATCACCCATCCATAGACCTTACTGGAGAAGGGTCCATGCTCCTGAGTATACTCATAAGCCTGTTGAATCGCCATTAACGACCTTGAGGGGAGAGTCCCTTGACCACCAAAGTTGAAATAGGCTTTGTTGGCTAAAGCCGGAAACTGCTGTCGATGGTGTTGCAGATGAGTTGATGCACCAGAGATGTCTGTCATGGAAAAGTCAGTGATGGGCTATGGTCTTGCTATTATCCTCCCTTCTGGGAACTCCCTTGGCAAGTTTATTGAACCCCCATTTTATCCTGATTTTTCACGGTATATGGCGCAACGTGAGTTCCAGACGTTGCATTCAACATCTGGAACAACTATCTCAGGTTTCTAGACTTCCCATAAAAAGTCAACAATTTTGTCAACCCGATAAGCATATCTACCGATGTCGTTTCCGGGAAATCAGCCATTCTGCGTAGGATGATTCAGTAAATTAACGGAGTTTTTATTAGCAGAAGTAAAAGTATCCTAGAAATTGGCATAGATCTAATAAAGATTCCTATTTTTATTGATTTACCGCCCCTTTAGTGTTTCCGCCAAATATCCCCATGAGTAAGATCTTATTGATTGAAGATAGTATCAGCCAGTTAGCATTGATGAATCTTTACCTGCGCGATAGCGGTCATCGGATCATCAATCTAACCAATCCGAAAGAAGCGCTGAACAAGGCTATACTGTATCAACCCCATGTCATTGTCACTGACTTAATGATGCCAGAAATGAATGGGTTTGAGGTGTGTCGTCTGCTCAAAAAACATCCAGAGACTCAGAACATTCCCATTGTTATATGTTCGGCTAAAAATCATAAAATCGACCAAATTTGGGGTATGAAACAGGGGGCTATTGCCCACTTAAGCAAACCGTTTTCTCGCGACCAACTGGTTCAAATCATTAATAAAGCTCGTCTCAGTTCGCCGAAAAATTATCAACAGTATAGACTGCGCGAATTAGTTGAACTCTATCCCCTGGAATGGGGAACCCTGGCAAATGTTGGTTAATCGGATTTACTGGACTTTGGACAAACAAAGTGCGATCGCTGTTGGGAATTTGGTGTTTTTTGATCGGGTTTCCGGTTAATATTAAAATATGATATCGGGACATAAAACCCAATGTAGGGGCGGGTTTAGGGACAAAATTAATGGAGCCACCAATCACCTTTCTACAAAACCCGCCCTGCTCCAATCTTTACTTAAGCTCGCAGCCTGAATTGGGCAATAATAATACCGATGACGGCTAAAATGGCGGTGGGATAGAAAGCATAAGTATAGCTACCAAATAGATCCCGGATTTGTCCGATGGCTAGAGTTCCTAAAAAGGCTCCTGCTCCATAGGCGGTGAAGACAATCCCATAGTTCTTAGCATAGTCCTCTGGAGGAAACAGAATCAGGGTTGCTGTCGGTGCGATCGCTAACCATCCTCCTAAGCAAAGCCAGAACAAAGAAAAGCCAACCAGATAGGTCAAGGCTTGCCCCTCTCCGGCGTTGAGCATCAAAATCGAAGCTATCAGAATTAACACATAGGAAATAATAGCCGCTCCCTTTGGTTGTAGGCGATCAGTCAACCAACCAAATAAAGGACGCCCGATGCCATTAAAGATAGCAAAGATAGAAACTGTAATCGCGGCGGTAGTCGCATCGAGTTGAATAATTTCCTGTGCCACTGGGCTAGAAATACCGATCGCCGAGAGTCCGACAAATGTGCCGATGGTATAGCAAAACCAGAGCGCATAAAAAGATGGCGATTGCAAGAGTTGTCGCCGCTGATTTTTGGTAGTATCGATCGGTTTTGGCGTCCAGGTTTGGGGTTTCCATCCGACTGGGGGTAATCTTAAGGTGATGGAGATAACCAGAATAATTGCCGTCAAGCTAATCCCCAGAATTGCAAAGCTAGGAAGAACCCCAAACGCTGCAATTAAGCCCTTGGCTAGCGGTGCTGTCACCAAAGGAGAAAGTCCAAACCCGATCGCGGTCAATCCTACTGCCAAGCCTTTGCGATCGGGAAACCATTTAGCGGAAACGGCTAGGGGAACACCATAGGCAATGCCAACTCCCGCACCAGCGATTACACCATAGGTAATCGTTAAGACGATGATATTCGTGGCGAAACTGGAAAGGATATAACCAATTCCAGTCACCACGCCACCAATAGCTGTAATTTTGCTCACACCAATCTTATCAATGTAAAATCCCGTAATCGGCATCAACAGGGCATAGAGGACTAATAAAACTGTGAACGGTAATAAACTTTGGGTGGCGCTGATGCCGAATAAGTCCTCTAGCGGTTTACGGAAGATACTCCAAGAATAGACTGTGCCTAGGCACAGTAGGACAAGCGAGCCTAACGGGATTAAAAACCATCTGCCTTTCTCTGCTGGCAAGCCAAAAACGCGAACAGATTGCCAGTTATCCATAGCATCTCCTGCACATAGCTGATCATCCAAGAGGATACCACCTGAATAGAATCTGATCAGCTAACTGGATCAAGCTAATTTTCGGCTCTATGATCCCCTTTGTCGATTGGGTTGAGGTACGTAGGTAGAGCCTTCTCGAAGAATAAGCCAACTTAGCAGGTAGCTTAAAGATTGTCGGCTTTCTCTGACATTCTCCCCTCATTTTCAATGGGGCTAGCAAGATTTTCTAAGTTGGCTTGTTGCGGGTTGGAATCCGATATTAATAGTAACGTCTGTGCGAAACCCGCCCCAACCGAGTTTTGAATTAACGCCCTCATCTCCCTAATTCCTCATCGGTAACTAGGTATAAACGATTTGGATTTGTTGCTGGTTATGTCTTCAATGTCCTCACGGGTATCGCCATTTTTCCCGGTGCGAGTCGCCTACTCAATCACATTATCGCGGGAATTCTCGGCGCTATTGCTGGAGCGCTGGGCGCTCTTTTGGTTGGCGGTGGCGTAGGTATCGCCATTGGTGGGGGTGATGCTTTGACGTATCGCAATCGCCTGAATGCGGGTAAATATTTGATTGCGGTAAAAGCATCGGAGGATTTAATCCGCCAAGCCACTGGTGTGTTGCGCCAATTTGAACCCGAAGCAATTCAGGGGTATCAAGAGCCGACTTCCGCCTAAGTCGAAATAGTTCGGAAGTTAGAAATCATAGTTCTCTCCTGCGACAGAAGCACCTTTTCGGCTCTTTGTTTAAAGTTAAGTTCAGTAATAAAGATTTGGGTTACTCAATTAACGTCGAGAGCCAACGACTTATCGTTGGTGCATCGGTGAGTATCCCTGAATTGATAATGAGAAGGATGAACACGTATGACAGCCACACAAACAAAAAATCAACTTTATGATATTGATAAGATCCGTCAGCAGGCGCGTCAATCTATTGAAGAGGGAGCCGTTACTGAAGATTATCCCCTAGATCGCGAACAAGCTTGTCAGTACCTCAACGAAGCGCTAGCCACGGAAATTCTATGTGTAATGCGCTACCGTCACCATCAGGTTATTGCTAAGGGAATTAATTATCCTCAAGTTGCGGCGGAGTTTGCGGAACACGCCGAGCAAGAACAAGAACATACGATGATGCTCGCCGAGCGGATTGATCAGCTTGGGGGTGATCCTGATTTTAATCCGGCAACAATTATGGAGCGCTCGTCTACGGAGTATGGTAGCACAGGTGCGAATGTTGAGTTGACTCAATTGATCAAAGAAGATTTAGTCGCCGAGCGGATTGCTATTGAAGTTTACCGCAAGTTAGTTGGCTTTTTTGGTCATGCTGATCCCACAACTCGTCATATCGTCGAAAGCATTCTCGAAGATGAAGAAGATCATGCTAGTGAACTTGCTGATCTGTTAGCGGCTATCGATCCCAGAAATAAACCCAGCTAATTGATTGGTTCTATTAGGCGTGCGATCGCGCAATTGCAGGTAAAAGGTATCCCGTGCTACCAGCATCACTGACTGGGGGCGGGATTTTTACTTGATAAATATGGATGTTCATCGTTATCAAAATAACAATAAACATCTCGTCCCTCTTTTCTTTACCGGACATATTGGCTGTGGCAAATCCACAGAATTACTGCGCCTGAAAACTGAACTCGAACAGCAAGGCTTTCATGTCGTTTACTTTGAGTCCTCCCAGGACTTGGATATGGCAGATGTAGATATTAGCGATATTCTACTCGCGATCGCATCGAGTTGTTCTAATTCTAATAGACGTTCAATCTGTGTCAATCTGTGTCATGAATCCTACCATCAGGCATTGTCGCCCCCTGCAAATTTGCCCCCATTAAATTCGTGGTACTCAATTCTGCCCGTGTCAGATTAGCATTGCTCAAATTCGCCCCCATCAGGTTTGTTCGTGCCAAATATGCCTCAATTAAATCCGACTCACTCAAATTCGCTTCCCGTAAATTTGTCCGACTCAAATCTGCCCGATTCAATCGCGCAAAACTCAGATTTCCCCGACTTACTTGGGCTTTACTTAACCTGACATCTGGCATTACAGCCCCCTGTAAATTCACGCCCGTTAAATCTGCCTCACTTAAAATTGCCCGTTCCAATTTGACATTCTTCAGAATAGCGCCACGCAAATTCGCCCCCATCAAATTCACTTCGGTCAAAAATGCCGAACTCAAATTGGCGTCACTCAAATTTGCCCCCCGTAAATCCGCTTCCCGCAAATTCGTTTCCCTTAAATTAGCACCCCTTAAGTTCACTTTCAATAAATCAGCCCCCCGCAAATCTGCCCCTTGTAAATCTACCTTCTGCAAGATAGCACCCCGCAGCTTGGCAGTATACATCCGCTTTTCTTCTCGCAAATTCGCCCCGCGCAAACACGCCCCAGTTAAATCAGCCCCACTTAAATTTGCCCCCCGCAAATCAGCATCCATTAAGTTAGCATCGAGCAAACTAGCTAATGTCAAATTGGCGCTTCTTAAGTCAGCACTTTGCAAACTTGCCCCATGTAAATCGGCATTACTTAAATTAACCCCACTCAGCCACGCCTGATTTAAATTCGCGCCACTTAACCGTGTCCCCACTAAATTCGCTTTCCGGAAGTTAGCGCGACTCAGGTAGGCAAAAATTAGCGTAGCGCCATGCAAATCAGCACCACTGAAAACAATACCAATTAAGTCCGCCCCAAACAAATTGACACCGCTGAGACTGATGCCAGTAAACTTGGTTTCTCCCGCTTCATAGCGCTGTAGGAGTTCCTTAACGTTCATAAAGTCGTTTCATTGATTGTGCGATCGCGCCAGCGGCTTGAGTGTTTTCATCGGCGTCTTCTAGGGCTTGTGCTGTCTGGTAAAGCTTGGCTTCGAGTTCCTCAAGCGTGGCACAAGTTGAGAACAGTTCAAATAACAAATCGTCTAGGGGCTTGGCTTTCATCAATAACCAATCATGTTGCGTTTTTTTAATTGGATGGTCGAGTACAGAAAAAATTAATAATTTTGCCCGCAATGGAGTTGTATATTTCATTACATTTAAACGCAACTCAAACGGGTCATACGGGCATGAGTTTGACGTTGAATCCTGAGTTGCACTTTGTCGAATTTCCTGACCTTGAACAAGTGGTGATTGATGATTGGGGAATTTTTCCTGGTTGTCTTTATCTGCCTGTTTTCGCGTATTCCTATTTCCTGTATTTGCCTGTGGGGGGAACCTTGTCGGTGGTGGTGCTGGCGGCTGCGATCGCGCGGCTTTTACGGCTTTGACACTGGTAATTTCTGAATCATCAGTATAGAGTTTTTGCAACGCCTTGAGAATCGTTTTTGCCACAACAATATAGTCTGCCTGTCGGTTAAGGGTTTGCACTTGTTGCTTGAGTGCTGCACTGAGTTTCTTGATGCTAGGGTAAGATTCTCTTAAATCTTGAATTAAATCCGCCAAATTTAATTGTTCGAGAATCTGCGAGTCGGTTTCCCAGTGATTTTTACTGACATAAAGCATCAGTTTTTTGATTCGCAGAATATTACTATCTGCTTCCAGTTCACTGGCGGTTTCTAAGACAATCCATGGGGGTTGAGTTGAAGCTTTAGGCGGGGATTTAACCGCGACGACTTGAGTGGATTCTTCGGGTTCGCTATAGAGGGGTTCTAATTGATGAATAATCGTATCCGCCACGACTAAATATTCAGCTTGGCGGTTCAAGGTTTCCGCAAAGCTATAAAGCCTTGAACGAAGCTGCTCCAGACTGAAATGGGAGGCGCGAAGTTGTTGGATTAAATCAGAGAACTTATACTGATTTAGAATTGACAACTCGTTTTCCCACTGACTCTGGCAGGTATAAACCATTAACTTTTTTATCCGCGTTGAATTGTCGTGGGTTTCTAAATTTTTAACAATTCTATCTAAACTCAATAACCCTGGCATTAATCTAAATGATGAATTGTGAAATTATCGCTTTTATAAGGAAATAATCCGCCGCATTTTGTTTTTGAGCAGGATGCCTTGAACTGATGTACCTGCTTAGAGGCATTAGCACACATTGTTTATTTTGTCAATGTTTTAGATTAAACCGATTTCCAACTCTATGATATCAAGACTGCCGGATGTCGAGACGTAGCATGCTACGTCTCTACATGGGTTCCAGAGGTAGCATGCTAGATCTGGAACAGGTTCCCCCAGCTTATCCAGAAATTATCCTGATCGGTTGGCACAGGCTAAGAAAATCATAAATACTGACCCTATTTTAGTGGCAGTTGAATCCCTTATCGGTAGTCGATTACGACTCCTTCTAAATCACTATGTTACTTACTCGTCAACAACTCAAAGCCAAAAAACGCAATGCCAAACGGCTCAGTCAATTACTCCAAGATGCTAGAAGAGAACTTGAACACAACATTATCATGTTGGAGGATACGGTTCTCGATCAAGGCATTTGGCAAATGTCTGATATTTTGCCCTCCCAAAATACCCATTCCGTAATTGGCGAAATTCTGGCGATCGCGGATGCCTGGGAACAACTCAACCATTTTGAAATTGAGGAAAAGTTAGATAATATCGAGGGTAAATTCTATCAAAACTAAACCATTCTGTTTTAATGAACTACACAGACTTACTTCATTGAAGTCTGTGTTTCTGACGCTTCCTCGCCCCTAGTTGCTTCATGCTTGGAGCAATCAGTAGAGCTAGGCGGCTCTGCGTCTGAAGAGGTTCGTTCCAAACCCCTTGCCCAAGTCTCATTAACTTGAGCGGCATTAACATCTCTATCTTCGACGTGCTTACAGTCAGGATTAGAGCAAATGTGAACTCTATCGCTCAAAGTCTTAGGCGTTAATTCCCAACATTTAGCGCACCGTTGAGTTGGCTTAAGCGTCCTAGTTGGTGACTCGACATAGAACCCACCTGCCTCAGCCGATTTGTAGGTTAATAAATCACCGACTCTACTAAACCCAACGTCAAGAATAGACCGATTTAACCCGGCTTTTTGTTTCTTACGCTTACCCTTTTTGGCTTTACGAGTCATACCCTTAACGTTTAACTGCTCTCCACCGATTAGACTATTACCGCTCACTATATCGCTGGTTACTTTGTGCAGCCAATCTTCCCGTTGTCGGGCTATCTTGCTCTGAAGTTTAGAGATACGCTTGCGTTCCTTTTTCCATCGTCTCGAACCCAAAACTTTTTTATTCCTATTAGGTGGTCTTTTGCGTCTTAACCGCTTTGAGGCGGCTTTAACCTTCTTATGTCCCTCCTTTATAAAGTCTGGTTTAGCGATTTTTTCACCTGTTGAAAGCGTCACCGCGTCTTTACAGCCAAGGTCGATTCCGATTGAACCCGTACCTGTTTGACGGATTGGGTTGCACTGCACAGTGATTGACGCATACCACAAACCATTTCTGAAAAAGATTGTGCAGGTTGTTGGAGTTCCCCAAGTCCTAGCTTGCCCCCGCATTTGAATCTTTAAACCAAGGTCTCTTAGTTCCAAGTAACCGTTTTTACCGTTAGATAAAGCCTTCCAACCTGCTTTGTCTGGATATGTCCAGCCACTATACCGCCGCTTGGCTTTGAACTTTGGATACTTGGCTAATCCTTTAAAAAATCGCTTATAGGCAAAATCAACCCGCTTTAATGTAGCTTGTAACGTATGAGAACCTAATTCGGCATACTCAATCCAAACTTTCTTAAACTCAGGCAAACAGTTTTGCTGCTCAAGATAATTAACGGGATGACCAAAGCGCTTGTACTGCGTCCTTCGGTTAGCAATTGCCGCGTTATAGAGCTCGCAGTGCATTTTTCTCGCCCAATGAAGCTGGTCACATTGAGCCTTATTTGGGTAAATTCTATAGGTCACTCTACGTGTTTTCATGACTATATTTTACCATAGAAATTTGACAAACTGCGGAATATTTAATTCCTAGTTTGTCTGCTATCCTTCCCCGACTTACTGTCGTTAAAGTCGGGGAATGCCGCAATTACGTTCATAAAATTCGTAAAAATCTGATTCAGTTGTCCTGTGCAGCAATCGGTTTGGGTGAGAACCTGGGGAGAATTGGCAAAGGGTGAAAAAATCTTCCCGATCGCACCGTGATTGAGGGTAGGGAAACGGATGGCAATCTTCTGGTTACTCACACTTAACACTTGGAACCAAGTGGTTAAGCTAGGGGGGAGTTGAGTACTCAGGCGTAAGGATAAGCTGGGAGTGGAAAGTGATTGGGCGTAAGCTGGTGTCAAAAAGGGTTTATAACGTTGGGCTTCAGGCGTTAGCTGTTTAATGAAGGCTAAACTCACGCCTCGAAACAGCCGACGCAGGGGTTCTGCATCTTTATCCGTTAGTTCCGGCACCAAGGTACTGCTGGTTACAGCTTCATTGAGAGTCGCGCGATCGGTGACACTCAAATGAGTCCCCCCCAGCGCCACCAGTAGATACTTGAGTCCACTTAACTGATCAAAGGCGCGAAGTTGGTGTTCCAGAGAGGGGGTAATCGCGTCATTGGTTCCCGTTAACAGCAAGGTGGGAATTTTTACCTCCGCTAGACCCGAACTGCCAAATAAATGTCCAGTAACGGCGTTGAGAGCCATTACCTGAACCACCCGTCGATCGCGTAACTGTACATCGTCTTCCTGTAAGTCTGTGGCAGAACATTGAAACCAGTCAGCGGGTGAGCGTTCTAGAGGACTACGCTTTTGACAAAACTCTCGCAATTCCTCTAGGTCAAGTTGTCCTCCGGCTAAGGCTAAAGCGGTGTAGCCGCCTAGGGAATGACCGATAACGGTAACTTGCTCCGTATTCAATTTGCCCCGTAATGATCCATAGCTTCGATTAATTTTCGCCAGCCGATCCAAGACAAAGCTAACATCCTGAGGACGGTCGATAAACTCCGATGGGGGTAACACCTCTCCAATGTTACTCCTGAGAGAAACCCCACTGAGCCAGCTAAAATTACTGCCGGGATGTTCTATCGCCACAACGGTTAAACCATTAGACGCCAGATGACGCGCTAGGTAGGTTAAAAATTTGCGGTCAGACCCAAAGCCGTGGGAGAGAACAACCAAAGGTCCGGAAGTATTCCTCACCCAGTACACATCCACGGGAATAGCCCGATCGCGATCGCGATCACGTAGCCTCAGGGTACGTTCCCGGACATATTGATAACCGGTCACCGTTGGGTCAAAGTCAGCCGCAAACTCTGGGGTATCCGCCATGGTGAGTTCCTGTTCCAGGATCGGATTAACCACTTGAGATTGTAAGTAAGGCAGATTCATTTGCAGCACAATCGCGATCGCGGATGAAGCATTGATCGTGACCGTCTCTTCGGGGTAAGCTCTTAAAAAACTTAGCACCGACAATCCATTCCCTTGGCGTGCTGCTAAAAATAGAGCCGCTTTTAACTGATCAAGACTGCTATCGGGGAGTACTCTACCAATTTGATCCAGTAAGCGGACGCCATCGGTGGACAGCAGCAAATCATTGATAAATTTCTCCGCCAGATTCGGGTCAAGTTGCAGGCGTCTGTTGAGTACCTGCTGGACTTGGGGAGTGAGTAAGGAACGGTAGGGTGTGAGAGTTGGCGGTAACTCACCCGTCTGCGCCCATTCTTCTAGATCCGCGATTTCCACCGATTGCCGAAACGGTCCTAATTGCAGGGTGACTCGTTCAGCCGCATTCAGCGGAGTGGCAATTCCCCAAGAAATGGCTACGCCGAATAAAAAAATGTGGTGTTTAAGGTTCTGGATTAGCCCTCTGGACTTCACTCCTTTTCTAGGTTGAGGATGCCGAGAGTCCTTACTATCAAACTGATTCACTTGAAACGTCATAATGCACTGATTTAACTGGGGTGTATGAAAAAAGATCTAGAGTTCCCATTAAAGCGACCCAACACCGTCTATATACAGCAGTTTGCTCTGCTATGCGGTACATTGTCGATCCCCCTAAATCCCCCTTAAAAAGGGGGACTTTGATCTACTTCCTGTACTTCATGACAGCGCGAAGCGCTGTAAGTTTCCCTGACCTAGTTATTGCTACCGCAAATAAATACATACAGGGTACGGGTTGAGCAATCATATTTTTATTCATTGTGAACGAATAGCATCCGTCTTCTAGTTTATCTAAAGATAGAATTTGGCGTAATCTTGACTTAATTTATTTTTAGAATTTGGGAAGAATACTTATCCTTAGACGTAAGAAATTGATATCATCCCCCATAAGATAGAAACTCTATTTTGGGAATCAAAGGGTCTTGTACAATCCCTACCCCCTGAAATCCCCAGCGTTGGAGTAATCCTTTTAACTGGGTTCCGGAAACCGACTCAACGGCAAAGCGATCGCTCAGATCGGCGGCGTGGGTATTTAGATAGCTGAGGGCTTCAAACCGTTCGCGAAACATCAATAAGTAACCTGCCCCCATCTCCCTATCTCTAGCGGTAGGCTGGGCAGCCAGATAGCGACCATCAACTCTAGAAAGAATTAAGTAATAGATTTGGCTAAACATTTTGATTAGTCATTCGTCAAAACACTGATTTCACGGATTTATTGGAGAGATTAGGGTAGGGGAGTGAGGGGTTAGTCACACTGATTACACTGAAAGTTAGTTCCCTATATTTGTCATTCGTCGTTCGACTTCCAATTATTTGAGATTTTCGAGGCGAATGCGCGGGTCAACGAATTTGAGCAGCAAATCAGCAAGTAAGTTACCGACAATTAGCATCACCGCCGCCATCATCAAGGCTGCCATCACCAGATAGGTATCTTTAGCTGTGACCGCTTGTAATGTCAATCGCCCTAAACCGGGCCAATTAAAGAAAAATTCAGCAATAAACGCACCACTTAACAAGCTAGCAAATTCAAAACCCAGGATGGTGATTAGGGGATTAATGGCATTCCGTAAGGCATGGACATAGATGACTCGATTTTCTGGAAGTCCCTTGGCACGGGCTGTTTGGATATAATCTTGCCGCAAAATATCCAACATTGCCCCGCGTGTAATCCGTTGAAGTCCGGCAAAACTGGTGATGGAGAGGGCAAGGGTGGGTAGAATCATGTGCCATCCAATATCCAGGACTTTACCAATGGGTGACAAATCGGCATGATTAATACTGGTCATACCACCCACTGGAAACAGCGGTGAGGTGTATTGGGCGATAATTAGCAGCACTAAGGCAGTGATAAAGCTAGGAAAGCCTTGACCAGTATAGCTAATCACCTGTAAAGCGCGATCGGTAAAGCGGCTTTGTTTAACAGCCGCAATAATCCCCAACGGAATCGCGATCGCCCAAGTAACGATAATCGAGGAAATGGCAAGCAGTAAGGTGGCTGGGATGCGTTCCCAGAGTAGAGACGATACAGAACGAAAATAAACAAAACTCTCACCAAAATCGCCCTGAGTCACCACTCGCACCAGCCAGCGCCAATATTGCTTGTAGGCAGGTTGATCCAAGCCAAATTGCTGTCGGAGTTCCTCAATCCGTTCCGGGGAAATCTTGGGATTTTGCCGCAGGGTGTCCAAGTAATTGCCTGGTGACAATTGAATGATGGCAAAACTGAGGGCAGATGCCAGAAATAAGGTTAATAAGGCTTGCAGGAGACGTTTGACGATGTAGAGAAACGTCTCACTGGTGACAATCCGTATAAACCCCGTCCACGCTGCTTCTAAGCCATGGCGAGTTGAAGAATCCTGTGTTGAAGAAGTCATTCGTCCTTATTGCTTTACTGAAGAAAATGCCTAATACTCAACCAAGGTAACAATCGGCGCATCAGGCAGCTTCTGACGCCCCTGTAAATCCCTTAGTTCGATGATAAAACTAAAGCCCACCAGTTCACAGCCAATTTTTTGCACCAGCTTGGCAGTAGCGGCGGCGGTACCTCCGGTGGCGATTAAATCATCGGCAATCAGAATACGACAACCGCAATCAAAGGCATCTTGATGAACTTCTAAGCGATCCATACCATATTCGAGTTCATACTCAATGGTATGCACGGCGGATGGGAGTTTACCCGGTTTACGCACAGGGATAAACCCAGCGCCGAGTTGATAGGCGAGGGGAGGACCAAAAATAAAGCCACGGGATTCGATACCGACAACATAATCTGGTGTGAGTCCCGCCTGTTTACAGGTTTGAGCTAGGAGGTCAATCGTGTACCGTAGTCCATCTGGGTGGCGCAGCAGGGGGGTGATATCCCGAAATACGATTCCAGGTTTGGGAAAATCAGGGATATCCCGAATCAGCGACTTTAAATCCATAGGTAGATAAGGTTCTTGAGCAAAGGGTTTAACAATTTAATCAAGGAAGCAGACTGATTGTGAGTTATTGTGCCATGATCGCATCGGAAAGGGTGGGTCAGTGACTTGTCATTGGCTACCAGCCAAATCGTACACTAGAAATCTAGAGGCTTGAACCATGAGACGGGTTATTCCGGCAAGTGCCTAGCCAATCACCGTACTGGGTGGCGGCGATTCTAGAAGAGCCGCAATTAAGGATGACAATCGCTCAAATTTTTGGTAAATGGCACATAAGCGAAGCTATAAAAGTCAGTTATCCCAGAAATCTCTAATTTAATTGGAAATTCTTTCTGTATAGAAGACGAGTTCACCTACAATCGCTACTTAGATTCAATGATTCTTTCTGTAAGCGTAATGCCGACAAACAGTCCTGATGCCCCATCCCATCCCGTCATTTTAGATAATTTACCCGATCCTGGTATTTCAGATCGGGGATGTCCGTCGCGAAGTCGGCAGCAGATTGACCTGATTTTACTTGCCATTGAAGCGCTGGAACTGGGCGGTTCTGAAGCGATGCTGCTAGTCGCTAAACAGCTAGAACTACAGGATATTATAAATAATCGTGTGGTTCTTTGGCGTCTACGCTGCACCAATCCCTTACGACGCTCTCACACGCGCCGCCCGCTGAACCTAGAAGAAGCGAAAGCCTTAGTGATTATAGCCAGTTATCTGGCTCGCCGGATGACAGTTGTGATCCGACAACTGCTTCTGGCTTATGAACAACTGAGTCAAAAGCAGGTTCCCATCGAACAACATTTTCGCTTGTCCTCTTATCTAGAGCGATTCCGGGCGCATTTCCGCAGCCGGATGAACCCACGACGGGCAAAGGTTTCTGTCTACAATACTGATGAAAAGTTAAATGAGCTAGCCTTGTCGCTGTTAGCGCAGTTGCTGTTTTGTACAGGAACCTCTGGTATGCAGCGATTTTGGATCAGTTTGTTTGATGGAGAAGTCGGATGAACGATCCGATGAAATGGTCGCTCCGCAGATGTCAACTATCGGCATTGGCTATAATATTGGGTTCCATAAGGAAAAAACGATGACAATTCGACGCCAGTACAGTTTGCCCAACTGTACGCTGATCCTAGAGGGATTAAGTGATACAACCGCAGGGGGAGATCAGCTCGATGCTCGTCCCCTGATGACGATTCTGGTTAACGCAGAATGCCGTTTTATGGGTCAGCCGCAACCCATTAGCGGCGGACGAGATTTTTTTGAGAGCTTAGTTCAGTCGGTTAGTCGCTATGCTCAAGAATTTTTGAGTCATATCCCTCACCCCCAACTTGATGGCGCTAAACCGCCTTTAGTGCATTTACAATCACTTCCGGATAAAAACTTGCACCGTTTAAGGGTGGGGCAAACCGCAGAGCCTCTTTCGACTGTTCCGGCTGATTCCCATAGCGCATCCGGGACTTCTGCGGGAGGGATAGATGGCAAAAATCCTGTACAGCTTGATTTAACAACAGTACAGCTATTTGATTTAGTTGAGGCGATCGATCAGTTCCAGGCGGATCAGCGCACGTTGCCCGATCTAAGTGTACCCTTACAAGCGATTTCCCGACGGTATCGCAAAGCCGACCAATCTGTCGCCCAGAGAAGCGCACCTGCTGCGATCGGGGTGACGAGTTTAGCTGTCGCAGCGTTGGCGTTATTTTTGGTACCTGTCCCAGAAGTGCGTCCGCCCAAGCCAGCCTCTGAGTCTGAGGTCACGGAAACAACCTCCCCAACTCCAGATAGCCCAAGTCAGGTAACGCCAACTCCCACCTCAAGTCCCCCGTCAGCGGCTGAACTGGAAAACGAATTAACCTCCAGTCGAGAGATTATCAATCCCACAGAGTTAAGTTATTTGAAGCGTTATCTGCACAGAGAACTTGATCAAGAATGGGATAACCGGGAAGGGTTAAGTCAGAATTTAGAGTATCAGGTTACGGTTGGCGGAGACGGAGATATTTTGGGTTATAAGCCGATTGAGGATACGCCTATTGATAGTGCAGAAAACACGCCTTTACCGGAGTTGAGCTATATTCCTACAGAAGGCGGTACAGCAACTCGCGAAACCTTTGCTTTATTCCGGGTGGTATTTACCCCAGGTGGTGTGTTGCAAATCAGTCCTTGGCAAGGCTATCAGGAAGAACCTGGTTTAGGACCAGAAATCACGGATCGGACGTTACTGAGACGATTAAATAACCAACTCTACGCCACGTTAAATGAACGTTGGCAAGGAACATCGCTATCACGAAGACCATTAAATTACCGAGTGGCTATCACTGAAGATGGCGCGATCGCGGACTACGAACCGACCAATCAACCCGCTTGGGATTATGTAGCGGAAACACCGTTGGCAGAATTAGCTGACCCAGAAGCGGCTGGTATTGGCAATGGGGAAACTGGATTTGTTCCTGACCAACCCTTAGCTCAGTTTCAGGTGGTGTTTAAGCCGAATGGTGTGCTGGAAGTTAGTCCCTTACGGGGATTCTGATGAGATGAGGGAGTTATCAGTTATCAGTAGGGTGGGCAATGCCCACCAGCCTTAAATCAAGCTGGGCGGTTTAAACCGCAGCTACACAGACCAAACCCGCCTTCGCGGGTTATATAGCGCTACGCGCTAGGCAATGGGCAATAGTGAAGAAAAACACTTACCTGACAAGGGATTGAGCGATTTAATTTTTTTTTATTTTGTCCTAACATGTATGCGTAGCGCTACAACAATTATAATTTTCTACTATCTCCCAAAATTTTTATCAAAAAATAGCAGTATTTTTTAAGTATAGTGAGGTACACAGACAGATCCCCGACTTCGTAGGAGTTGTCGGGGATCTTGCTTAAGTAAGTAGGGCTTGCTGCACAACTCCAAAACCCTTATCTATCAAGGCTTTGAGTAGCATGGACATTGACTCATCTTCAAGAACATAAGGTAAAACCCTTTCATATCCTTGCACCGCTATCAGGGAAAATGTATCATTGCTTCCCCTGCTCCCCCGGCTTCCCCGGCTTCCCCGGCTTCCCCTGCTCCCTACCCCACTACAAGACTTATTCAGCAACCCCTAAGTAGGTCGGGCTGAAATCTGCTGTAATCACATTGCCATAGGAAAAGTAAATAAAGCGAATGGCTATGGCAGCCGCTAAGATGGAAATTTATTATATGTACAATACAGTAGAAAACTACCGACAATTGGCAGAGGTTCCAGCGGAACGTCTCTACTTCTGGCTCTACACTGATGCTCTAGTCTTATCCCGGTTTTCTGTTCCCTGGTTCTTTTTCCCTGTTCTTACCCTGGCTCCTTTTTTACGATTCTTATCCCCAAAAGTATCATGAAGCAACGTATAGAAACAGGGAATAATAAATAACGTCAATCCCGTTGCTAGTGATAATCCCGAAAACACAACCACCCCTAACGGTTGTAAAAACTCTGACCCTTGCCCAATCCCTAATGCTAGGGGGAACAAGCCTAACACTGTAGTAATTGTAGTCATCAAAATCGGTCGTAAACGTTGTGGTGCGGCTTGCAAAATGGCGGTTTGGCGGTCAACCTTTTCCCGGTAATAAATTTGATTGGCAAACTCCACCATCACGATCGCGTTATTCACCACAATCCCCACCAGCAGTACCGCCCCCACCAGAACCGTTGCACCCATGGCGGTTTGGGTGACATAGAGTCCCAAAATTCCCCCGGCTAACGCCAAGGGTACAGTCAGCATAATCACTAAGGGGTCAATTAGGGAATTATACTGTACCGCCATCACCACAAACACCATAAATGCCGCTAATCCTCCCAGTATCTTCAGGGAATTTTGCAGTTGCTGATTCGTTTCACTGGCGGAACTGGGTAAGATAGAAACCCCCTCCGGTAAGTCTAATTCTGCTAACACTGCATTGGTTTCCGCTAACGCCTCACTCAGCGTTGCACCTTCATTTAGTGTCCCTGCAATTAAGAACACTTGGCGCTGATTAATTCGCTGAATTTCACCCGGCGCTTGTCCTTGATCAATTGCGGCGACATCACCCAATTTTATTTGGCGATTATTATTGGTAAATAGGGGTAACTCTTTAATCTGAGACACGCGCTGAATCGCCGCTTGATCAAGCTGTACCCGCACATCCACTAAGCGATCACCCCGTTGTAACTGAGTCGATACCGAACCTGCGATCGCGGTTTGAATCGTATCACCAATTTCCTGTGCCGTTAACCCCAATTGGGCGACTCGTTCCCAGTCGGGACGAATTTGAATTTCGGGTTGGCGATTATCTGCATCCGGGCGAAATCGGGCTAAGGTTGCGCGTTCATCTAACGCTTTTAAGACTTGACGCCCTGCGGCTTCTAATTGCTGCGTATTGGTTCCCTGTAAGCCAATATCTAAATCCGCCCCGCGAACCGGGGAATTACTTAAAATAATCCCCCGTACTTCACCGGGACTCAGGCGCAGACGAGTTTGGACTAAATTTAATGTCTGCAATTCTTGATTGACTTGTCCAATAAATGTCTCGACATTACTATCCGATTTCAGCGCAATTGTACTCGTCCCCCGTAACAGGTTTTCTGAGGTATTCCCACCAAACAGAAACCCGCCAGATGTGGTAAAGGCATAGTCGGTTTCCGGTTGCGCCAAGAGAATATCATCCACCGCCATCATCACTTGGCGATTTTGTTCTAGAGTAGTTCCTGGTGGAAATTGGGCAAACATTCTCGCTTGTCCGGTATCAATTCGGGGCAGAATTTCTTGGGGAATTTGACGGGCTAAGGCTAAACTTCCTCCGCCTAAAATTAAAATAGCGAGGGCGATGACTAAAATACGATACCGCAGCACCCGTGCTAGAAACCCTTGGTAACTTCGAGTTGCGGCTTCAAAGCGACGATTAAAAGCTTGTAATAGCCAAAATCGATTTAAACCACTGGATCGAGGAATTGCTAATAGGCGAGACGACAGCATGGGTACTACCGTCAACGCCACCACTAACGACGCGGCGACAGCAAAGCTAATCGTTAAAATTAATTCACTAAACAGGAGGGAGAAAAAGCCACCAATGAGTAAAAAAGGGAGGACAGCAACTAAGTTAGTACTGGTAGACGCAATCAGTGCTGATTCTACCTCTTGGGAACACCGTTCGGCTTGGGAAATGATGGATTGAGGCGGGGCGGGTTTTGTTAAGTTATTGGTTTTTTCCCCATTTTTATCGGTTACATCTGTCCCTACAACCGGATTATCAGACACACCCGCCGCGATGGTTTCTAGCATAACAATCGCATTATCCACGACAATCCCCACACCTAACGCTAATCCGCCTAAACTAAACACATTTAGGGATAAGCCAAATAATTTCATTAAAATCACAGCGGCTAGGGTGGCGAGAGGAATGGCGATGACAATAATTAAAGTTTGCCGCAATGAACCTAAAAACAACAAAACTGCAAACGCGGCTAATGTTGCTCCCACTAACCCCGCACTGGTTACATTGGCAATCGAATTTTGGATGAAAACTGATTCATCCAATGTCGCCACTAATTCAATATCCTCTGTAATTAAACCGGATTGCTTTAGCTGTTCAATGCGTTTTTTCACTCCATTGACAACTTCAATCGTATTCGCATCCGGTTGCTTCTGAATACTAACTTTAACCGCTGGTTCTCCATTCAGAAAGACAAATACCCGTCTATCTTCAGTCCCATCAATTACCTCAGCAAAATCGCGCAGATAGACCCGAAGAGACAGATTGGTGGCGTCGGTATCTGCTATTTCAAAGGACAAATTCCGCAGTTCTGCCGCCTCCTGAAACCGTCCCATGGTTCGCGTCAAAGGTTCCGAATCTTCCCCCCGTAGTCGTCCCCCCGCCACATCTTGATTGCGCTCATCTAGGGCATCTAGGACATCGGTTAAGCCTAATCCTAATCGCTGCAAACGAGTCGGATCAATCAACACCCGAACCTCTTCTGTTACCCCGCCAGACACATCCACTGAGGCGACGCCAGGAACTACACTCAGTTCGCGGCTAAGTTCTTCATCGGCAAAGACGCGCAAATCTACATCGTTTAGGGATGAAGATTTTAGGGCTAATTCATAAACCGGTAATTGAGAGGGGTCAAACTTAAATAAACGCGGTTCTTCGATAATTTCGGGTAAATTTGATTGAGCGCGGTTATACGCCGCTGTTGCATCATTTAGCGCCTGGTCAATATCACCTCCGGGTCGAAAAAACAGGTCTAAACTAATTCGTCCCTCACGAGTTTGGGAGAAGACTTGGATAACGCCCTCAGTCGCGCTTAATCCTTGTTCCAAGGGTTTAGTAATTTCCTCAACCGCTACCTCTGGCGAGATACCGGGCGCTCCCAAGCGTAAGCCAATCCGGGGATAGGTAATCGAGGGTAATAAATCGACCTGAATCTGGAGAATAAAGAATATCCCCAGCACAATTACGGCTAGGGTTAAGACTAGAGTACCGATATGGCGGCGAATCGCGATCGCACTAATACTGAGTTTGTCATTTGTCATTTGTCAAAACACTGATTTCACGGATTTTTTTGAGAGATTGGGGTGGAGAGGTGAGAGGGGAATGACACTGATTTCACGGATTTTTTTGAGAGGTTGGGATAGGGAGGTGAGAGGGTAAGCTGTCATGCATTTAAATTGGGTATTAGTAGCGAGCAAGATGCAAAGCCTGCGGCATGGCTTCGCTAAACGCACTACAATGATTTCGTCATTATAGTGGTTTCGCGAATCGTCATCAGAATTCCCTCTCCAAAATTTCTTCGTGCTAGTCTTTGACCATTATAGGAGTAGCAACCGTTATTCTGGAGGCGTCAAGCAGCAGCCGTCGGTCAGAATTGGAGGACTTATGGCAGGATTTCAAGGAAATGGGCGAGAGGTTGCCTAGGGTCATCCTACCCCTACTGCTACAATCAAAGCACCCCGGAAACGGGAGGGGCATAAGCCCAATCAAGCAACCCTTATGCGTACAGATTAAAAGCACGAGTCTGTAATTGCCCAGACTTTCATGTGAACGCAATACATCGAACGTCAGCAAGTCAATCCAAGGCGGTAGGGGTTTCCATTCAAATATGCAGTCGTGTACACAAGGGAAATGGATACCAACAGCTTCTCAAAGGAAGTCCTGTCGGACTGCTGTTTATGTAAAAGGGCGAATTCCTCCCCATACATAAATGACAGGGGTTTCCATTCGCCCCCTTGCCAACCCTAATTTCCGATGATAGCCACTCCCCAACAATTGCCCAAAATGAGCTTTGAGGACTATCTCGAATGGGAATCTCAGCAAGAGATTCGCTATGAATATGTCAAGGGTGAAGTCTTTGCTATGACAGGCGGTACGATTCCTCATAACGATATTGCTCTCAATCTCTACAGAGCCTTGTATCCTCATCTGCGTTCCAGAAGTTGTCGGGTCAATGTCTCAGATGTGAAGGTGCAAGTGAGTCCGAAGAGCATTTACTACTATCCTGATGTTATCGTCAGTTGCGACCCTGAAGACCTTAACGCTCGCAAGTTTATTCAAAACCCTAAACTTATTGTAGAAGTTCTCTCGCCTGGTACAAGTGCTAAGGATAGAGGGGAAAAATTCACTTACTATTTGAAAATTCCCAGTTTGCAAGAGTATATCTTGATTGACTCGGAAACAATCTCTGTCGAACGTTACTCTCGCGGAGAGGGAAGAATGTGGCTTTACTATCCTTATCAGGCGGGAGATACCATCACTCTATCCAGCATTGAATTTGAATTTCCGATTGAATTGCTCTATGAAGGTATCGTCTTGGAAATAGACGAATAAACGCACAGTTTACAGTTTAAATTGACGGTTAAATTAGACTCGAACACGATCAATGAATTAGTTGAACTGCTCAAACCCTTGATGGAAGATGAGCGCAGCCGTCGCTCGATCCTAATCCTAGCGCTGGATAATGGTGCATCGGTGTTACAACGCATCACTTGGAATGGTGCTGTTGCAACGTTCATCCCGGAGATGGTGGAAAAGCTAGCGGACTATGGCGAAATTGCACCGGGTAAACAAGCACTTTGGGTATTGTTGGAGTGTGTGCGATCGCATTCTGGTATCGATAGTCAACAACGTATCGCTAAACTGCGTCCTCGGATTGATTTAGGATGGCATTCTGAGCGAGTAATGGATACCTCTGATATTGACGCTCTTGTGGAAAACGTGCGATCGCGTCTCCATGATGACATCCAATCCTTACATGGCACAATGGCGCTTTGGGGCGTAGATCATTGGGTACCGTTGGGTGATTTGTTTGTGGATGTGAATATTCTGAAGGAGTTGAGCAAACGATCACATACCCCAACAAATAATCTCCAGATTACTATGGATGGGATAATCTAGAGTTTTACTGTATCAAGTTTAGGAAATGAAATGGATTAGCGCGATCGCCCTCTTCTTAAGTCTATGGGGATGGGGATGGGGGGCTACAATAGCCGCCTCACCCAGTCTACGGAGTTCTTTTAGAGAATGGTGTCTCCAAAGAACCAGTTTATCAGCCTCTTCTCAAAAAACAGTCGAGGTACTGTTGGAACAAACAGGCACAAGTGATTGCTCTCAAGCTGATGAAATTCTGTCAAGTCGCACTGCGCTTGACCTTTTCTCTAAGGAAATAAAAGATGTTCGTCCTCTCTCTGGACTTACCAATCTGACTTGGCTTAACCTCAGCTACAACCAAATAACAGATATCAGTTCTCTTTCTGGACTTACCAATCTGAATTGGCTTTACCTCAACAATAACCGAATAACAGATACCAGTTCTCTTTCTAGACTTACCAATCTGACTTGGCTTGACCTCAGCTACAACCAAATAACAGATATCAGTCCTCTCTCTGGACTTACCAATCTGACTTGGCTTTCCCTCTTCTCTAACCAAATAACAGATATCAGTCCTCTCTCTGGACTTACCAATCTGGACTCGCTTTACCTCAGCTACAACCAAATAACAGATATCAGTCCTCTCTCTGGACTTACCAATCTGAATTGGCTTAACCTCAACAATAACCGAATTAAAAATATCAGTTTCCCGTCTGGACTTACCAATCTAAATCGGCTTAACCTCAACAATAACCGAATCAAAAATATCAGTTCCTTATCTGGACTTACCAATCTGAAGAGGCTTTACCTTAGCGACAACGAAATAACAGATATCAGTTCCCTATCTGTACTTGTCAGTCTGAGGAGGCTTTACCTCAACAATAACCGAATAAAAAATATCAGTTTTCCGTCTGGACTTACCAATCTAACTCAGCTTAATCTCAGCGACAACGAAATAACAGATATTAGTCCTATCTCTGGACTTACAAATCTAACTTAACTTCACCTCAACGATAACCAAATAAAAGATATCAGTTCCCTATCTGAGCTTACCAATCTGACTGAGCTTTACCTCAACAATAACCAAATAAAAGAT
Source organism: Coleofasciculus sp. D1-CHI-01 (assembly GCF_040218875.1). Taxonomy (NCBI): domain Bacteria; kingdom Bacillati; phylum Cyanobacteriota; class Cyanophyceae; order Coleofasciculales; family Coleofasciculaceae; genus Coleofasciculus; species Coleofasciculus sp. D1-CHI-01. The sequence goes on along the minus strand of NZ_JAVJQP010000048.1, from coordinate 18,244 downwards.
ATAAGTCCTTTCTCTGGACTGACTAATCTGACTGGACTTTTCCTTAGAGACAATCCCATAGCACAGCCAACTTGCCCAATCACTTCTCCAGGTGTTTGCCGTTTCTAAACATAACCTATCATCATTGGAGTATTATAACTGAACAATAGCAATGTTCGAGAAACCTACAAATTTAGAAGAATTTTATCAGGCCCAACAGGTGTGACAATTTTGTCCTGGGTAGAGCTTCTACTTTTAATCCTGTTGGGAGTCGAGATGTTTATTTATGCTGACTTGGCAGAGGGGGGTTAACCTTGAATCTGGGTGTACCATACAGCAACGAAGGAAGTTAGGCTATGGCGAGAGTGGAACGGGATGCAGAGCGAGAAGAGCGGATCACGATGGAAATTGTGGTGGATGCATACAGCCCAGAAGAGCAGGCAATGGGCTGGTACTGCTATTTACAGGACACAATGCAGTTTCCCTTCACAGCCGTCTGCATCAGTAAGCGACGCATTTCCCCCGTGAAAGAAAAGGCAACCGTAGAAGTGGTGGGAATGGCACCAGAGGAGGAGTGTGAACAGGAAATGTTTGTGGAGATTGCCTGGGATGATGATACGCTGGCAGTGCCGTTGATTCAGCTAGAGGCTCCAGAGGCAGATGCAGAAACCCAACAGGCGATCGCAGATTGGCATTACTGGGTGAATTAAGGCTATGAGTTTGGGTAAATTACCCAATTTATGAAGATACTCCAACAAGCAAGGTACAAAATATCAAGACTCCCGCTAGCCGTGTAGACGCGATGCCCCATAGCGCGATCGCTACAATAAAAGTAATTTGCAATTATCCCTGTACTCTATGACTCGTCAGGAACTGGAACATCAGCTTCTTCGCCTATCCCCTGCTGACAAAGCAGACATCATTCAGAGTCTGACCAAAACCCTGAGAACGGGCGGCAAAGGAATCAGCAACACTCCTGGTATTTGTGGTGGAGAAGCCTGTATTGCCGGAACCCGAATTGCCGTTTGGTTATTAGTTGAAGCCCAACAGCTTGGCATCAGTGAAGCCCAACTCCTGCAAGACTATCCTCACATCAGTGCAGCTGATCTGGTCAATGCTTGGGCGTATGCTGATGGTCATCCCGAAGAAATTGCAGCAGCGATTCGCGCCAATAATGAGGTTGTCTAGCCAATGGCACGTTTGTATGCTGATGAGCAGTTTCCACGGGACGTTAGTGAACGGCTTCGGACAATGGGACATGATGTCTTGACCGTGCAGGAAGCTGGAAATGCTAACCTAGGAATTCCTGATGAAGATGTATTAGCATTTGCTATCAGCAATAATCGGATAGTTATCACCCTCAATCGCCAGGATTTTATCCGATTACACAGAATTAATACTGATCATTCAGGGATTATTGTTTGTACAAATGATCCGAATCGACCTCGTATGGCAACTCGTATCAACGAAGCAATCACAGCAGAAGAATCCTTGGCAGGTAAATTAATTCGTGTGATACGCCCTAGCCGTTAAAACTTGGTTACAGAAGCGTTGGCAGATACCTGTTTCATCTAATTAACAATATTAATCCATTTAAATTGGGTCGGGTCGCCCTTTACTCAATCGACAAACTGCGTCCTCTGATTGATGTGTTATCGGTTAGGCTAAGGCACTCAAATTTGAGAGCGATCGCCTGCTTCAATCCATACCTATTCCGCTTCCGGATTCAGTCGAATCATCGCCCAAGTCGTGTAGGTTCCAATCGGACTCCAAATAATATAAGGCAACAGCAAAACCGATGCCCAAACTGAGATAGGATAAACTAAAAGTGCCAAAATAATACTCAATATAGCCCCCGTACCCCCAATCATCGTACCCACCTTGAGACTGCGAAGTCGGCACATTACTGGCGTATAGGCAATTGTTACTATTTCCAACAGCAAATATAATCCCAAAACCAGCCACGTTTGAGGACGCCCTGGATTACTTTCCCATACCATATAAGCTGACCATCCTCCACAAATAAAAACCACTGTCCAGATGAAAGGAATCGCCGGCTCAAATGTCAACCATCGGGGGCGGCGCAGGCGGTTGAACCATCGGACATCATCGGACGTTAACCAGTTACCAGCAAACGCCACTAGCAAGGTTACAGTCCCAATTACTATCCAGGATTTAATCATGTTCTCCCCTGTGAAAATCCCACGACATTGGGTGATTATGCCTAGTTTGATAGATTGAGCTAATCATCCCTATAAAACCAGCTTATCCTTTTGGTACAGGTTTTGTGGTCAGGAAGAAATCACGCCACTGAGGGAAAAGCGAAAAAGGGTAGTCCTTGCCGAACCGACATGGTAAAGTATTAATCTCGGTCGGTTCTAATGGGGAGCAGCCATTAGAGGTAACGGGGAAAGTTCGGTGTAAATCCGGCGCTGTCCCGCAACTGTGACGAAATGAGTCCTTGTTTCTAAGTCAGAATGCCCACCGACAGATAACTTTTCGATGATTCATCTGCGAGGTACGGATGGGAGTTCAAACATTATTGCCAAAATTCAGACGGTTAAAGCAAATATTAGAGAAATTGCGGTATCAGTCTAGGTAAAGATTACTAATCCATACAGGTACAGGTTCACTGACTATTCAAACTAGCCAAACCCCTGATCAAGACGTTTGATTATTGAATTCTGCTGAATTCTGCCTAGCGTTACTAGCCATTCTCTCTAATTTGAGAATGCTGCTATTGAGTTGAAATAGCAGATAGTGAACTGTCTTTAGAAACGGCTGGCAAGCAACAAGCGATCGCGTAAAGCCACAACCATCTAAAATCCCTAGAGCTGATACGGTTTTAGCGCTTCATGACCCCAGAACAATTCTGTAATTAAACACAATGACTCATCAACATACCCTATTTGTTTGTACAACCTGCGCCAGCACTTGGCAAGATGGCAAGCGTGTTGGTCAAAGTGGTGGAGAAAAACTGCTAGAACCCTTGCAGGAACTCCACGAAAACTGGTCACTCCGGGATAAATTTCCGATTCAACCGGTTGAATGTATGAGTGCTTGTAGTCGCCCTTGTGCGGTTTCCTTAGCCGGGTTGGGTAAACACACGTACCTATTTGGGGATTTACCTATAGATGTAGAGACATTACCCAAAACAGCAGCGGCTATCCTAGACTGTGCCAGTTTGTACCATAGTCAACCCGATGGTTTATTGCCTTGGTCAAAACGACCTGAACCCTTAAAAAAAGGCATCTTAGCACGAATTCCACCCCTATCTTGAGGTTAAATAATCATGCATAAAATTCCCGTAACGGTGATTACTGGCTTTCTCGGTTCTGGCAAAACCACATTAATGCGCCATTTACTGCAAAATAACCAAGGACGTAAAATAGCGGTTCTGGTGAATGAGTTTGGTGAAGTGGGTATTGATGGCGAGTTATTGCGTTCCTGCCAAATTTGTGATGAAGAGGACAATCCCAACGATAATATTGTAGAACTGACCAATGGCTGCCTGTGCTGCACGGTTCAGGAAGAATTCTTCCCGACAATGCAGCAACTTTTGCAACGACGCGATCGCATCGATTGTATGCTAATTGAAACCTCTGGATTAGCGTTACCAAAACCCCTAGTTCAAGCCTTCCGTTGGACTCCCATTCGCAACGGTGCTACGGTTGATGGAGTAATCACGGTGGTCGATTGTCAAGCGTTAGCCGCCGGAACCTTAGTCGGTGACATCAATGCTGTAGAAGCCCAACGCCAAGCTGACCCCAATTTAGACCATGAAACCCCAATTGAGGAACTCTTTGAAGATCAATTAGCTTGTGCGGATTTAGTCTTACTCACCAAGGTAGATTTAGTCGATGAGGCGACGCTGACTCGGATCAAAGACTGGTTACAGGATCAATTACCCACGGGAGTTAAGGTTATCCCTTGTGATCAGGGACAAATTCAGCCTGAACTCTTACTCGGGTTCAACGCCGCCGTCGAGGATAATTTAGACAATCGTCCCAGTCATCATGATACCGAGGACGACCACGACCATGACGACGAGATTAATTCCATCCAATTTATATCCGATCAAGCCTTTGAACCCAAAACCCTAATCGCCAAACTGCAACAACTCGTGCAACAGCAGGAGATTTACCGGATCAAAGGCTTTGTGTCTGTACCCAATAAACCCATGCGTCTAGTCTTGCAGGGAGTCGGCAATCGCTTCGATTCATTCTATGATCGACTGTGGCACAACGGCGAATCTCGCCAAACTCGGTTAGTGTTAATTGGACGTAAACTAGACCAGGCTGACATTGAGCAAGCAATTGGCAGTTAGACGATTAATCGTGAGGGTAGGGGAATGAGGAAAATTCAGTGGCTACTGCTACTTATTAGCTTCTGGAGTACGTTTCTGGTTTCATTACCCGCAGAAGCGGCTAGACTTCTGCTGTGGCGATTTGATACGAGTCAAAATCAACTGGAATTTACCACAGATGGTAGCGTTCAACCCACCGCCCAACTGATTCCCAATCCCCTGCGCCTGGTTATCGATTTACCCGGTACGACATTGGGACGCCCCAGCGTCAGCCAGCCTGTAGGGGGAGGAATTCGCGAAATTCGGGTGGGACAGTTTGACCGCCAGACGACGCGGATTGTGGTAGAAATTGCACCGGGCTATACTATAGACCCGCAACAGATTCAATTTCGTGGGGCGTCGCCGAGACAGTGGTTTGTGCAACTTCCTGAACCGCAGCGGATCACCACACCCGCACCTCGTCCCCTACCGCCCACAACTCCTCCTCCCCAACCCACACCTCGTCCCACACCACCAGAATCCTCTGGTGAGACAACAGAGTCAAGGGTGCAACGTGATCCGATTCAGGTGACACGGGATGGGTTTTTCATTCGCACCAATGATGGGGAAGCCAAAGAGATTCAGGTGCAACGGAGTCGCGATCGCGGGACAATTGAGTTTGAGGTGGACGGAATTACCCTACCCCCAGACTTACTGAATCAAACGGTGTCGGTGAATCGCTATGGGGTCAACCAAATTCAATTATCTCAACAGTCGGGTTCATCCCCAACCCGCATCACGTTAAACGTGAATCGCGAGAGTCCCGACTGGCAGATGAATTATAGCTCCGTTGGTGGTTTGGTATTATTACCCAGGGGAGTTTCAGCGTCCCAGCTTGATGGCTTATCGCCGCGATCCGATAGAGAACCCACAACGGCTACCTCTCTCGCCACCATTGAATCGGTGGACATCGCCCAAAATGGCACTCAATTATTAATCCGGGCGAATGGACGGATTCGGGCGAGTGGGAATTGGAATCCCAGCGCCAACCAGTTCCAAATTACCATCCCTGATGCCCAACTTTCGCCGGGAGTTCAAGGACCTCAGTTAGGCGTAAATAGTCCATTATCCCAGGTGAGACTACGCCAGCCTGATTCGCGTACCGTGGTGATTGTCGTTCAACCGGATCGAAATACCCAGATTGGCGAACTCAATCAACCCAGCGATCAACTCTTAGCCCTATCCCTGCGACAGAGGAGAGTCGTTTCACCGCCAACGGGTGCGCTTCCCGTACCGCCACCGGAACGATTACCGCCAGAGATTTCACCACCTCCGACTGTATTTCCTGGGGTTCGTAATAGTCGCGTTGTGGTGATGCTTGATCCGGGACATGGGGGTAAAGATCCTGGCGCTGTGGGGATTGGTGGCTTGCAGGAGAAAAACGTGATTTTGCCAATTTCTCTCCAGGTTGCAGCACTTTTAGAACAACAGGGTGTACAAACGATATTAACGCGATCGGATGACCGATTTATTAGCCTCAGAGGGCGAGTTCAACTGGCGGAACAAACGAATGTTGACCTATTTGTCAGTATCCACGCCAATGCGATTAGCATGAGTCGTCCCGATGTGAATGGCGTGGAAACCTATTACTATGCCAATGGGCGAGGGCTAGCTGAAGCGATTCAAAATAGTCTATTACAGAGTACCGGAATGCGGAATCGCGGCGTGAAACGAGGCAGATTTTTTGTCATTCGACGCACCTCTATGCCTTCTGCGTTAGTGGAAGTAGGGTTTGTCACCGGGGCTGAGGATGCGCCGAGACTTGCCACACCAGAATTTCGCAGCCAAATCGCCCAGGCGATCGCACGGGGTATTTTACTCTACATTCAGCAAACTCGGTAGGGTGTCGGGTGAGAAGCAGGGGAAGCAGAGGGAGCAGAGGGAGCAGGGGAAGCAGGGGGAGCAGGGGAAGCGGGGGAAGCCATGTAGAGACGTGCCATGGCACGTCTGTGTGTAGGGGCGGGTTTAGGGACTAATATTGATTGTTATCCTTAGCTTGGCTGCAAAACCCGCCCCGACCAAATGACGAATGACGAATGACAAATGACAAATGACAAATGACGAAAATAGGAGGATGTCACGGGAATGGGCGTCAATCGCATCCGAATTGCCAAGGATCAAGCCGATTTAGTCAAAGCGTTAACCGCATCAGCCGAGACAACCGGACCCTTTCAAACGTATGCTGACGTTATCGCATTTGCAGCGGCGTTGGGTGTCAAGCGCAGGAAGCGATCGCCTCTGGGAACAATTGCTAAGAAAGAACCCGCACCGATTGGCTTAGAGATATTTGTGTCGAGGGGATATGACGCGCTGATTAAGCTTTTGGCGCTTATCGAAACCAAAGATGCTAAAATTCTCTCCTCCTTTGATGCCAAAGCCGAGGAGGAACGGATTCATATTTTTGAAGAGTATGCTAATGGCGGCTTACAGATATTACGAGACGAGTTGCGGGGGGCGGTGGATTATTCGGAGCGATTATTATTAGTTTTGAATGCACAACGGTTTAAACAAGAGGTTCCTGACGACGATTTTGATTTGAGCCGATTTCTATAGGTACTGGAGTTTAGACTACGATGGTGATAAGAGGGCACGGCAATGTTCCCTACCCTAGATTAGGGATAATTGAATTCGGTAGGGACAAGATACTAAGCTGTTCGGCATTTAAACCTTAATATCAATAATGGCGCAATCCTTGTAGTGCGTTAAGCGAAGCCATGCCGCAGGCTTTGCATCTTGCTCGCTACTAATACCCAATTTAAATGCATGACAGCTTATCGTGCCTTGATCAGTTGATAGTAATAACCCGCACCTACTAATCAAATAAAATTTAGCGGAGTACCGCCAAAACCGTAGTTCTAAACTGCTCAACATTTTCCGCTTTATTATAAAATACGACTAAATTAACACTTTTAGCATAAATTACTATCCAGCGTTGCTTGATGAATAAGAATAGAACAATGAAAATTATACCGATTAAATAAACACCAATTGTAGCTAGTCCTAGCCATAATAGCCACCAAAGGCGACCTTCAACAATTTCGATTGAGCCAATATCATCAAGACGGGTATGAATTTCTTTATTCTCTAATTCTCAAAGGACATCAAGCAACAGTTACCGCGATCGCGATTAGTTCCGATGGACAAACGTTGGCAAGTGGAAGTGAAGATAAAACCGTTAGTCTATGGAACTTGAAAACCGGAAAACATAATTTTACCGTCTTTGGACAAGCTAGAGAAGTTTTTGCTGTGGCGATTAGCCCCCAGGGAAAAATGTTGGTTGCTGGTGGATTTGACAATAAAATCAGCAGTTGGCAGGTAGATAGAAAAGCCCTGCTAAGTCCCTTCTTTTATCCAAATTCTACTTACAGTCATTTAGGTTTTATTTCCTGCCTTACGTTTAGCCCGGATCAAAAGATTCTGGCTAGTGCAAGTGGTGATAAAACGATCCGATTGTGGGGTAGATACACTGGAGAGCTTAAACGCACTCTCAATGGTCATTCAGACACAGTTTGGTCGGTGGCTATTAGTCCAGATGGTCAAATGCTGGTTAGTGGTAGTGCGGATAAAACGATTCGGGTTTGGTCTTTAAGCAGTTATAAACAACCTCAGATTATTACCGGACATTCTAACTGGGTGACATCGGTGGCTATAAGTCCCGACGGCAAGATTATGGCAAGTGGTAGCGCCGATGGTACGGTTAAATTATGGAACATCAATACAGGAGAATTACGCAAAACTCTGGATAAACAATTAAAGGGAATCGTTTCCGTTTCCATCAGTCCGAATGGACAACTCTTGGCGAGTGCTGACCCGAATGCTGTCCATCTTTGGAATTTACACACAGGTCAATTACTTGGCACACTTGCTGGATGTAGTCCTGTGGTTTTCAGTCCGAATGGACAAATCTTAGTCAGTGGTGGTAAAGCAGGGACGATTAAGATTTGGCGTAACCAGTTTGGTGTTAAAACTACCCCCTTTGAGTCGGGATTATCGGGTGAATGGTGGGAAATTTTAGGCGTGGAAATAGACGCCAATATCAACAGAGTTAAGTTCGCATACCGTCAATTAGCTCGGCAATATCACCCGGATATCAATTCCTCGGCTACGGCTATAGCCAAAATGCAAGCAATTAATCAGGCGTATGAAGCCTTTTTGCAGAAATTCAGTCAGGGTTTAAATTAATGGAGTGTGGCATATCTTATTTTTTAGGAATTAGGATTCCGTCCAGAAATCGTAGGGGCGCATGGCGTGCGCCCATAAAATCGGCAAATCTAATCCATCATTGTAGCTGTGTAAATCCAGTAAATGAATTGAACCGTGATCAATTATAGAAGTAGACACATCGATTAGGACTTTCCACACTCTTTGGAGACGTTCCACCGCACTCTTTGGAGACGTTCCACCGGAACGTCTCTACGAATCCGATGTGTCCTAACTGTCTTGGCAGTTGCTATAATTAGTCTTGAAGAAGAGTAGATTCTGGAAACACTTTCATGACAGCATCCATTTATAGCTTGCCCATTGAATCAACGTTGGGGATTGCTCGGCATTACTTTATTTCATCAGATGGAACCTTCAATAATTCTATTGGCTGGGGTGCAAACGGTATTTAATACAATGGAAACGGTGCAAAATTAACTCCTGAGCAAGAGAAACGAGTTAAGGAATATCCGGAGAAGTTCGGTGGCTACAATATTCACAGTAATAATTGTGAAATGTTTGCCTGGTATATCATGAATGGAAGGCGTTATTCCGGTCAAACTCAAGTCAATTCCCATAAAAAAATCGGAGCCAGTGTTATTTCTCTAGTCCAACCTGTCTTAACGGTTCGTGGGATGAAGTACGTTCAACTAGAACAAGCGATTGTCAAAAAAATAAATGAAGACTTAGAATCAGCTCGTAAATCAAAATTAGAGGCAGAACAAGCCATGCGAGATGAGTTCTGGAAAAAGCGCGATGTCGAAAACATAAAAAGGTCTACATAGGTACTTTTTTGAGGGTGTGATTGCTCAAATACTTATGAAATAATACTGTCTAATTATGTAGAGTCTATCTGTACTTAATCTTCCCTGTTCCCTTTGTCTATACCCGTGGGTTTCACATCTCAAAGGGAATTGCTATATATAAAGATATGAATAATGTCTAGATTCAGAGGCTCTAATATTGGGGTTAAGCGATTTATCGATTCAGGACGAATACCGTAGCGATCGCGTTGATATTATTCGCGATTTCTATCTCCCCTGTCTGGAACAGGCTACCGTTTACAAACGAGCCGTTGGCTTTTTCTCCAGTACCTCAATGGCGGCGGCGGCGAGAGGAATCACGGCGCTGATTCGTTCCGGTGGAAAGATGCAGTTGGTGGCTTCTCCTTATTTGTCGCCAGAGGATGCTGAGGCGATCGCGACAGGATTGAAGCAACGTCAGGATGTGATTACTGATACGCTTTTGCGTGAGTTAGACCAAGAGTTTGAGCAAGTTGTGCGCGATCGATTAGCCTGTTTAGCTTGGTTATTGGGACAAGGGATATTAGAAATTAAGTTAGCGGTAGCCAGTAATCTTGATCAACCGGGAATTTATCATGAAAAGTTAGGTATTTTTGTCGATAACCAGGATAATATTGTCGCCTTTACCGGTTCAGCGAATGAGAGTTCATCGGCGTTAATTGATAACTTTGAATGTATTGATGTCTTCTGTTCCTGGCATTTGGGTGTCAAAGAACGGGTATTAAGAAAAGCCGAAAACTTTCAGCGGTTGTGGGATAACCAGACGCCCAAGGTAGAGGTGATTGAGTTTCCCGAAGCCGCCGCGCGATCGCTCTTACGATTACGCCCAGAATATCCCCCGCCACTGGAAGAACTTCCGGAACAATCCAGGATTGTCTCTGAACTTCGAGGAACCTACCAAATGGATGATTTAGATCCGTGGCGACACCAAACTCAGGCAATGACAGCCTTTTTACAGAAACGTTGTGGCATTCTGGAGATGGCAACAGGTACAGGCAAAACCCGCACATCTTTGAATATTATCAGGGAATTAGTCGCCCAGCAAGCCATTAACTCAGTCATAATTACAGCCATCGGAACAGATTTGCTCGATCAGTGGTCAAATCAGTTGTACGCTGTTGCCAGTCAATTAAATCCTCGGTTTCGTGTACTGAAGCATTATGCCACTTATTATGACAAAGATGAGTATGAGTTAGACCCAGAAAACAGCCTATTAATCCTATCACGAAATGCCCTGCGTAACGTCTTGCGATCGCTAACTCGCCCGACGCGAAGCCGTTTATTACTGATTCACGACGAGGTACATGGATTGGGAAGTCCGGCAAATATTGAAGAATTAGACGGGTTATCTGAGCATATTTCCTATCGATTGGGATTAAGTGCAACGCCAGAGCGAGAGTATGATCAAGAAGGAACGGCTTTTATTGAAAGGAATGTCGGTTCAATTATTTATCGTTTCAGTCTTGAAGATGCAATTCGTCGCGGAATTCTCTGTGAGTTTGATTACTATCCCATTGAATATCATCTCTCGGATCAAGATCGACAACGTATCCGCAATGTCTACAGCCAGAAAGCCGCCCGAAACGCTGAAGGGAATCCCATGTCAGATGAGCAGTTTTGGACAGCATTAGCGCGAGTCTATAAAACCTCTCGTGCCAAACTTCCCTATTTTGAGATGTTTCTCTCAGAGCGTTCAGATATTCTGGATCGCTGCATTATCTTTGTGGAAAATCGTGACTATGGTGAAGAGGTGATTAATATTGTCCATCGTTATCGCTATGACTTCCATACCTATTATGCCGAAGATGACCGACAACATTTGATTGATTTTGTCAACAACCGGATTACTTGTTTAATCACCTGTCATCGCATTTCTCAAGGTATTGATATACCCTCTCTCCGTTCCGTAATTTTGTTCTCATCAGCACGGGCAAAATTGGAGACGATTCAGAGGATGGGGCGCTGTTTGCGGAAAGATCCAGCCAATCCTGATAAGCGGGCGATCGTTGTTGATTTTGTGCGCGTCCAAGATGAAAACGCTGAGGAACTTAATAGTGATCAGCTTCGTAAAGACTGGTTAATGAGTTTGTCTAAAATTCGTTGTGAGGAAACTTAACGATGGCGATAGATGTCAAAGTAGATGAAGCTGTTTTTGCCGCAGTATTCCATCATAATCAACCCGATAAAGTGGCTAAACGAATAATGAAGTTGTTAGAAGAGTTATCCGATGGCAGATCGAAAACTGATGATATTGGGTCTTTCATAGAAACCATATTAGATGCCATTGAAACTGATACTTCTGAGGAATTAGAATGAGTCTACAACTTACTCTCTTAGGTTGGTCTGCTTCGGGTTTACGATGTCCTGATCATCAAGTGCATCTGTGTCCAGAGAATAGCACGACGCCTTATCCAGTGACATTAGTACAGATGCCTAACGGGACTGGAAAAACGACTACACTGAATATGTTACGGGCTACACTGTCAGGGGCTGCACGAGAGTGGAATAGCCAAAAGATTCGCGAATTTCAGCGTAGTAGTGACTCCACTCAATCGGGTCAATTTGTCGTCAGATTAGGGATGGATGACAACTTACTTACATTTGAGTTAAATCTTGACTTCATTCAAGGAAAAGTTGCCTATCGCACCAGTTCTAGTCATAGTTATGGTATTCGAGATGGCTTTTTACCGCCCCGAGACATTAAAAAGTTTCTCAATCCAGAGTTTGTCAATTTGTTTGTCTTTGATGGGGAACTTGCCAACACGTTACTTGATCCGAAACAGACTCGCGCCCGGGATGCCATAGATTCTCTATTTCAGTTATCCTTGTTGGAAAAAGCCGCCAATTACTTTCAGGATAATTGGGAACGTCATGCTCAGAATTCTAGCTCGAAATCGACTCAAGGATTAACTCGGCGTCGAAATAACTTAAATCGGCTGAAAACTAAGCGAGATAAAATTAAAAGAGAACGAGACGCTTTACAGATACAACAGTCTCAACTGAAATTAGGTATACAGGATGCGGAGAGAGACTATGACCAAGCCTTGGGCAAAGATCAGAATATAGGTACTCGTTTAAAAACGATAAAAGTTCAGCTTGATCAGGCGGAAAAAGTTGTCGAGAGGGAAGTAGAAAAGACAACGGAGAAAATGCGAGATCCGCAAAGGATTATCCCGGGCTTAGCCGCCTCTTTAATTAACCTGAAAGCTAATTTAGACCGTCTCAAATTACCCACCTCCACATCCAAAGAGTTTTTTGAAGAACTGGCTGAGGCGCAAGAATGTGTTTGTGGACGCCAGATGGTGTGGACGCCAGATGGATGATGTGACTCGTCAAGCCGTTCGCGATCGCGCTATGCAATATCTGGGAGAGGATGAAGTTGGGGTACTCAATCGGATTAAATCGGATATCGCGGATTATTGTGGTGGAAATCCAGAACAGTACCACCAAGACTTTCAGGAACAGGTGCAAGGGTTACAAAAAGTAATTAGAACGCGAGATGAATTTAAAACAGAATTGCGTTCTTTGGAAGAGGAACGTCTCAAACAAGGAGACTCTGAATTAGAAGCCAAAAAGCAGCATCTGGATCAGCTACGAGAACAATTGGATCAGTGTAACCAACGCCTAGAAGAAATTGAGCGATCGCCTCACAGTAAACCGAGTGAAGATACGGACTGTTTAAAGGAGTTGGAGTTCCTGATTACCAAAGCTGAAGACGATGTAGCGGAAGTCACCCATACCTTAACTTTGAAGCGCAAAACCGAAATAGTCCGCCGCATTCTGAATCAAGCGCATCAGCACGCCAGGGAGGAACTACGGAAAATTATAATTGAAGAAACCAATCAGCGAATTACCCAGTTATTATCCAGAGATCCAGTACGGTTAGAAGATATCCCAGATTCACTGAAATTACAAGGTCGAGCGGGTGCAAGCGTGGGTCAAACTCTATCCGTTAGCTATGCGTTTCTCGCCACTTTATTTAACCGTAGTAACCACCAATTACCCTTTATTGTCGATAGTCCAGCGGGGGCGCTGGATTTAAATGTGCGTCCAGAAGTAGCGCGTCTGGTTCCTCAATTGGGTAACCAGTTTGTCGCCTTTACTATCTCCAGTGAACGGCAAAGCTTTGTTGATAGTTTACATCAAGCTGCACAGGAAAACGTACAGTATTTAACCTTGTTTCGGAAAACGTCTCGGATGGATGCACTTTGGCAGAATGTTGATTCAAATCAACTCACAGAAACTGTTGATGGGGTAATGGTAACAGGAAAAGAATTTTTTGAACGTTTTGATCTGGATGAGGAACTATAGGGAAAGATGGATTTTCAACTGCGTAAGGATGCTCGGAGATGGTTTAAGGATATTTCTCACCATTACCCGACTCTCTTTGATTTATACTATTTTTGTTTGATGGCAGGTTTTGCCGCTGGACGCCCGAATACAGAAATTAAGGCGGATCATGTAGATGATTTAATTGGCTACTTTCCGAGAGAATTCCAATCTCGTGGGCGTCTTTTGGTTGGAGTGTTAATTCAGGTGCATTTATCCCGTTTAGGAATAGATTTAGATGAGCGGGATGATGTTTACCGTCAAGTCGCCAAACTGGTTGATCCTAACTCTCCCTCGTATCTGTCAAATGAAGGGGTTCGGCTGATGAATCAATACGCCCATGGTGGGTTTGATGTCCTCTGTGAATATTTTAGCGATCGCCCCCGCTCAATTGAAACGTTTCTGAGGAAATATTCTCGTTGTATTAGCGATTTAAACAATAGGAATTAAATCATTGTCTGATTCTTAAGCGACATGGGTACAGTTGACTTTAGCCCTTTCCTTAAAACTGGCAAAATCTACGATGGGTGATGTTGCTGCGGCTTTCCATATCTCATTCACAATTTCCGACAAAGTAGGGATAACTAATAAAATGTATTGACCCACATCTTTACCATTATTTCCCGCTACTTTAATCGCCGATGGCATTTTTTCCGGAAAGTCTTGCCAATCCTGCTGCACCCAGAAAACCTGATCATCAATGACAATTAGCTTTTTGTCCCTCAAACTATCGTCGAATCCACTTTCATCCAAGAAATTGATAATCTTTCTCACAGTCTGAAGCGAGATTTCCTTTCTCAGATGTTTGATTGCCCGAATCTCTAAAACCTGTTCCCAAGTATAAATGACAGTAGGTTTTCGAGACTTACCGATTCTGGTGGGGATTACCAGCCCAGACCTTTCCAGGTATTGCAGGCGATTAGAGGTCGTACCTGTCAATTCTAGCGTTTCGCGTCTTGTGAACCCTTGGATAACACTCATTCCATCCACATCACCCTAAATGTATGACTTTAACTTAAAATTAAAATACGTTTAATTTTCATTTGCTGCTATTGTAAGTCTATTAAGGAGGATAATGTAGCTGAGTAGCAGATCACAAGCCTTTGGGCGGCAAACATTGCTTCAAAGGTTAAACCGTTCGCAGCGTAACCTGTAGTATGTCGCAGTCTGGACTCCTAGAACTGGCTCACGAAAAGCTTTACTGGACTCATCCCAGCCAAATTTGGCAACCCACGGGAGCTGGAGCCAGCGTCTATGCACGGCTGGCTCAGGAAAAACTGGGTAGGACAATCAGGAATCTTCCAGATGGGGCGAATGTACAAGTAGGAGTATTGGCGGCAAATCCTCATGGAGACGACACGGAAGCCCCCATTGCCATTGTCTGTAATTTCCCCGAACCCATATCAGAATCGACGCTTCGGGAAACCTACAAACTGGCATGGAGTTTCTCTCGCTCTCCATCTTTAATTACTACAGAACCTGACCGTTTACGAGTTTGGACCTGTTACGAAGAACCCCCAACTGAGTCTGAACTCTTGACTCCAGTTGATGAAATTTCTAGGAGAGAGTTGGAAGCCTCTCTCTCACAACAAGCGGCTGACACTCTACGTCTCCATTGGGCTGAGTTGGTTTCGGGTCAGTTTTTCCAAGACCATCAAAAGCGATTTCAACGCAGCAAATCCGCTGACCAGATGCTACTGAACAATCTCAAAAGTGTTCGTCAGCAACTCAAAAAACTGCGACTTGATTACAATACGATTCATGATTTACTAGGTCGGATTATTTTTATTCAGTTCCTTTTTGACCGGAAAGATTCCCAAGGACATCCGGCTCTGACTCCAGAATTTCTAGATTATTTGCATGAAATTGGGGAGTTGTCATCTCGATATAGTGGTTTACCTGAACTATTAGGCAACCATAGAGACACTTACAGGTTTTTCCGCTGGCTTAACGATAGATTTAATGGAGATTTATTTCCGGGGAAAGGAGCCACAGAAGCAGAACGGGAAGCAGAATGGCGCACAGAGGAACAAAAGGTTACTCAGCGACACCTTAATCTTCTCGCGGAGTTTGTTAGTGGTGAGCTAGAAATGGAAACTGGACAGAGGTGTCTCTGGAAGCAGTATTCCTTTGATGCCATACCCCTAGAGTTTATCAGCAGTATCTATGAAGAATTTATTCGAGAAAATACGACTGATAAAGGGGTTCATTACACGCCAGGACACATCGTTGATTTTATTCTGGATGGTGTTCTGCCTTGGGATAGTGAAGTTTGGGATATCAAGATTCTTGATCCGGCTTGTGGCTCAGGGATTTTTCTGGTCAAAGCATTTCAGCGACTCATTCACCGATGGAAGAAAGCGAATGGGGGTGCGGAAATAACATCGAACATCTTGAAATTTCTACTTGAGCGTAATTTATTTGGTATTGATATTAATCCTCAAGCTGTAAGAGTTGCCTCGTTCAGTCTCTACTTAACGATGTGTGACGAGATTGATCCTCGACGTTATTGGCAAGAGGTACGCTTTCCCCGATTGAGAGATAGACAATTAATCTGTGCAGATTTCTTCCGAGAAGATAGAGAAGGGTTTCGCACACAATTAGATTCGGATCAGTATGATTTAGTTATAGGTAATGCTCCTTGGGGAAAGAATAGTATGACCCCACTGGCAAAGTCTTGGGCAGGAGATCAGTGGAAAATTACTTACGGTAATATTGGGCCACTTTTCTTACCGAAAGCTGTAGCCTTGACCAAACCAGGTGGGCAGATTAGCATGATGCAGCCTGCTGGAGTACTAATTTTTAATCAAATTAGTACAGCCAAAGAGTTTCGTCAGAAGCTTTTCTCAGAATTAAAACTAGAAGAGATAGTTAATCTATCTGCCTTGCGTTTTGGATTATTCAAAAAAGCTGTTTCACTATCTTGCATTGTCACAATGAGTAAGAGCGTCCCTAATAGTGATCCTTTTTACTATATCTGTCCTAAGCCAGTTCGTAGTAACGAAGATGACTATCGCCTGTTCATAGAACCACAAGACATTAATATAATTTATCAAAAGGAAGCAATTATAGATCCTTTGGTTTGGACAGCATTAATGTGGGGGGGGAGACGAGATCTAACTTTAGTTCGGAGATTAAGTCGGGAACAGAATCTGGAAAGGCTTGAAAGTGAAGGTATTGTCAAAAAGCGCCAAGGAGTTATTCGAGGTGACAGAAAAAATTCTCAGAAAACTATTGTCGGGAAACGGATATTAAAATCAACCAAATTTCCTGATGACACATTGCTATTTCTTGAGGTTAAAAAACTAGATAAAAATTATGATCCAACTACGGATTCACGAGCTTCAACAGATTTTGGTGCTTTTGAAATGCCACAAATGATTCTTAAACAAGGTTGGCAGACGAGTAATAAACGATTTCAAGCGGCTATTATAGCTGATAATGATAATCAAGGAATTATTTGTTCAAAAAGTTATATAAGTGTACATATTGATCAACAATATCGTTCTATTTTAGAGTCTGCTTGCCTTAGTTACAACAGCAAGTTAGCTGTCTACTATTTATTTCTATCAAGTGGTCGGTTTGCTTCTTGCCGACCTGAACCGAATGTAGAAGATTTACTGCGAGTACCAATTCCAGAACCTCGAACCGGATTGTTGCAAAATGTTGAAAACCTTGAAGATATCGATCGACTGGTTTGTGATGCATTCTCTTTCAAAGATAGTGAGTGGGTATTAATTGAAGATCTGTTTAATTACACGCTACCCGACTTTAAAGGAGATAATTATTCACCGGGGCGTCAAACAACCCGCCGTGACGATAATCAAGACTCTCAAAACAAGTCAGAGTCAGTTTTGACGGAGTATTGCGAGTATTTTTTGCGAGTCTTACAAGCCGGATTTGGTCAAGATAAAAATGTCTATGCTACTATTTTTCAGGAGCATAACACAGCTCACTTACCTATTCGTTTAGTTGCCATTCATCTTAAAGGAGTGGGTGGTGAAGGGGTACAGATAGAACCTATCAACTCTCCTACTCTTCTGGAACAACTGAAGAGGTTGGATAAGTTATTCTTGGATACAGCAAATCAAGACGACGGTGGAATCTTCTATCAACGTATTGCCCGGATATATGATTCCGTTCAATTGAATGGTAAAACCGTTCCCACCATTTATTTAATCAAACCTGATAAAATTCGCTACTGGACTCGCTCTATGGCATTACGAGATGCTGATGAAGTCGCCGCCGATATTATGATGTGGCGTTCAGAATTAGACAAAAAATTGGAAGTCATGGAGGAATCATCCCATGGCTAAGAGAGGTCTAACGATTCCAGAGTTGAGGTGGCGAGATACTCCTGATTTTGTTGCAGTTGCTAATAGTTGGGGTGAAGATGCTATGACGAATCTGGTAGGACTTATCTGGCAAGAATACGATTTACTTTAAACTGAAGTTCCCCTTTGACAAATCGCTACACCGTATGCATATCTTGGCTTAGGACGATTTGACTTTTGGCTTCACTGGGTACATATCAGGCTTACGCCCAATAAATCTAAAGCCTTTCTTTGTACCGGAGTCGGTTCTGTTA
>NZ_JAVJQP010000041.1:0-10593 GCF_040218875.1 Coleofasciculus sp. D1-CHI-01 | reverse complement strand
TAGGGGAGATAGGGGAGATAGGGGAGATAGGGGAGATAGGGGAGATAGGGGAGATAGGGGAGATAGGGGAGATAGGGGAGATAGGGGAGATAGGGGAGATAGGGGAGATAGGGGAGATGAGGGAGATAGGGGAGATAGGGGAGATAGGGGAGATAGGGGAGATAGGGGAGATGAGTAGAGACGTTCCACCGGAACGTCTGGGAGATGGGGAAGACTACGGATGAAACAATAAGATTGTTAAATAACTTTATAGTGATATAAAATAATTATAAGAAAATTGACGTGATCCCTCGTTGATGCCTGGATCAGGCAACGATAGAGATATAGATAGGGAAACCTCCATGAATAACCTTCACCATAACCAAAGGCAGCACAAGCATCGTCGGCATCGCCAGACAACCCTAGAGACGGGCAACCATCGGCGACGACGCAGAGGGTGTCGATTCCCCTTACTTTTGACGGGATCTAGACAACCTCTCTCCAAACCTCTCTCCTGCAAGGAGAGAGGCTTTTCACAACCCAGTCATGTTGTGTATCAACTCAACCCCGAAACCCAAGCCGCGTTGGTTGAAGCCATCGAAGATGAATATAAAGCCCGCGCCTTCTACGAAGCGGTTATCAATAAGTTCGGTAGTGTGCGACCATTTAGTAATATTGTTCACGCCGAAGCCAGACACGCTCAACGATTGGAAACCCTGTTCATGAAGTATGGAGTGCCAGTACCAGCGGATACGTTTACTGGAACGATTGAGGCACCCGATAGCCTAAAAACCGTCTGTCAAATCAGCATAGACGGCGAAATCGAGAATCTCAAAATGTACGATCGCTTCTTATCCTTTGTCCAAGAACCTGATATCGTTGCGGCTTTCTCCCAATTACGTGACGCTTCCGCTAATCGCCATTTACCTGCTTTTGAGCGCTGTTATCGTCGATTGTAACGAGTCATTGGTCATTTGTCCTTTGTTATGAACTGATAAGTAAAAACGAATATGAGGTTTTCAGGGCGATTTTATGACAGCCAGCCAGATTGAACAACTCCCTCTCCAACCTACCCCTGATGTCGATATAACTCTAGATGATCAGGCAATTCAGGAATGCTGCAACTGGTTGAGTTTTCACCGAGTTTGGGGCGAACTTAGCGATGCTGCGATTCACGCTATGGCGAGGGCATTTCAACCCTTGACAGTGGAACCGAATTGCGAAATCTATCGCCAAGGATTACAGCCAGCGGGTTTGTATCTACTCAAATGGGGAACTGTGGAGATTTATCGCCATTCTCTGGTGGGTAGAACCCATATTACCTATCGCAATGCGGGGGAAACCTTTGGCTATGTGCCATTAGTAGAAAACCAAGACACCGCTAGCTATCGCGCTAGCGCCGTCGCCCTGACGAAGAGTGAAATTTGGTTCCTCGGACAAGTTGAGTTTCGTACCCTCTGTCGCACCTATCCAGACTTTCAAGGGGCAATAAATACCCTATTGGCGCAAGACTTAGCCAACTTTGCCATGCGAATGGCAAAGGAACAGGCGAGAATTCAGGGGTTACAGCGCTATATTCAGCCCGTATCCAGGGGAGAAGATATCATTGGTACGAGTAAAGCCACTAAAAAACTGCGATCGCAGATTCAACAAGCCCAGGATGACCTAAAACCTGTCATGTTTCAAGCCCCAGCCGGGAGTGGGAAAACCTTCTTGGCGGGGTTAATTCATGCTGGTTCATCCCTGCAAAACCGTCAGTTTGCCGAAATTGACTGCGCTGAGTTACCCAAAACTGAAGCGGGTGTCGTGAATACTGATACCCTATTTGGTAAACAGGGAGAACAACTGGGGGTGATTGAACTGCTGGAACGGGGGAGTTTACTGATTGATAATGTCCATCTCTTAACCCCCCAAGAACGCGATCGCCTAATTCACTTGATCAAAACAGGCAGCTTTACTCCCAATCCCAACCCCGAACCTGAGGAATCATCACCGCCATCCCTTGTCCAATCCTGGGTGCGCCTGATCCTCGCCAGTCCCCAAAAAATCGCCCAGTCTGGGGTAGATGTTCATACCATCAAACTCTTTAGCCTCCCCCAACGTAAAGGAGATATTCCCGAATTTGCTCGCTATTTCCTCCAGAAATTCTGTCGCCAACGCGAGGAAATATTACAGCTAGATCAAGCCAATTTGCGCCGTTTAATCAGTTATGATTATCCGGGAAATATTGCCGAACTCGCAGGAATCCTGCAACGCGCCGTCTTGATGACACCCGCCGGACAATCGGTGATTCCAGAACAGGTTCTTTGGTCTGTCGAATCAAAGAAAAATGCCTTCCGCGTCGATTTACTCAACCAACTACCTTGGTTACGTAAATTTCTCTTAAGTGACTGGTGGCCCCAACGCTTCTGGTTTATCATTATGGCAATTTTTATCCCAGTGACAGTGATGGGATATATCGGTCCGCAAAGCCGAGATGCCAGCATCACCTTGAATTTTTTCTGGGCATGGTGGTGGTCCCTCTACCTCTTTTTATTTGCCTTTGTCGGTCGCCTTTGGTGTGCAATATGTCCGTTTATGATTACAGGCGAATGGATTAGAAAAGTCTCCCTATGGATATTTCCGCGCCAACTCTTACCGTGGCCCACGAAATGGTTAAATAAGTGGGGCGCTTGGGTGTTATTTGCCGGATTTGTGGCGATTTATTTGTGGGAGAAACTCTGGGATTTACCTCATACGCCTTACCTGTCCTCTTGGCTATTAGTCGCAATTGCTGCGGGTGCGGTGATTTGTAGTGTCATTTATGAACGCCGCCTCTGGTGTCGCTATCTCTGTCCCATTGGTGGAATGAATGGGATGTTTGCCAAACTTTCTATGATTGAAGTGCGGTCAGTTCAGCAAGTTTGTGGTAGTCAATGCAGTACGTTTGGCTGTTATAAAGGTAGTGAGGCGACACCCGTTAATTTTAGTAATCCCTTACCGAATGAAGGACAAGCAACGGGGGGTTGTCCTCTCTATTCTCATCCGGCTCAGTTACAGGATAATCGAGATTGTGTGTTATGTATGACCTGTCTTAAGGCTTGTCCGAACCGTTCAGCACAGTTCAATTTGCGATTTCCGGCGGCGGATTTATTGGAGAATCATCAAGGGTTTTGGGCAGAAGTGGCGTTGATGTTGCTCTTATTTGGCGGAGTCTTTATGCACTATTCGCACCGGATTCTAGGGTGGTTGGGTGTTGGGAATATACCCTTAGATTCTGAACATTTGTTGACGGCGTTCCCTGTGGTAACGTTATTGCTGCTGATTCCCTTTGTCGCGACCTATTTAACCCATCAACTGGCGCGTTTATTTGACCAAGAAATGCCGGATTATTTAAGGGTCATTTATGCCTATCTGCCCATGGTGTTAGCGGCGAATTTAGCCTATTATGTGCCAGCCGGAATTACGGAAGCAGGTCAGATTCTGCCCGTTATGGCTCGTACTTTTGGCTATTCTGGGGCGAATTTGCCAACGTTAACCTGGAGTATGGATGTGGCGAGTTTTTTACAGGGGGTGACGTTGCTTTCAATTTTAGCGTTCAGTATCTATCCGTTGTTAAAAATTACCCAACGTCCGTTCTGGAACAATTTGCCTCATTTGGTGCTGATGGCTGGTTTTACACTGGTTTTCTTTCAATTAATGATCGGGTGAATTTCAGTGTTTTGACTCCAACAGGTTTTCAGCTTTTACATAAGTCCTAACCTTAATGCGTAGTGCTATATGTGAAATGTCACTGACTGGTATGCTGGTGGGCAATGCCCTGACTGGTATGCTGGTGGGCAATGCCCTGACTGGTATGCTGGTGGGCAATGCCCACCCTACGGTATATCTACAGATTATGATAGACTCTCGACACCACCGAACATGATATGACGAATGACAAATGACGAATGACAAATGACGAATGACGAATGACGAATGAAAATTTACTCGAATATTACAGATGTTATCGGTAGCACCTCCCTGGTGCAACTTCAACGCCTTCCTCAACGCCACGGCTGCGTCGCCACAATTGTCTTAAAACTGGAGGGGATGAATCCGGCAAAATCGATTAAAGACAGAATCGCGATTAGTATGGTTGCGGAGGCGGAGGAGGCGGGATTGATTCAGCCGGGAGTCTCGACGATTATTGAGGCGACATCGGGGAATACGGGTATTGGTTTAGCCATGGTTTGTGCGGCTAAGGGATATCGTTTAATTTTAACTATGCCCGAAAATATGAGTCGTGAACGTCAGCAACTGGTGAAAGCTTATGGTGCGGAGGTTGTGCTGACACCTGCTAAAGCAGATATGGCTGGTGCGATCGCACGGGCGAATGAGTTGCTGGCGACTCTCCCGAATACGTTTTCCCCACAACAATTTAGTAATCCCGCTAACCCGAAAATCCATTATCAAACCACGGGTCCAGAGATTTGGCAAGCGACAGATGGACAAATTGATATTCTTGTGGTAGGCGTTGGCACTGGGGGAACACTCACGGGGGCGGGGCGCTATCTCAAACAACAAAAACCCCAACTGAAAATTGTGGCGATTGAGCCAACTAAGAGTGCGGTTTTAAGTGGTAAATCGGCGGGAATCCACAATCTCCAAGGAATTGGTGCAGGGTTTGTTCCTGACGTGTTGCGGGTGAATTTGATTGACGAAATTATGCAGGTGAGTGAGTTGCAAGCCTACGACATCGGGCGTCAGTTAGCGCGAGATGAAGGAATTATGAGTGGCATTTCGTCGGGGGCGGCGGTGTATGCTGCGTTACAGATAGGTTGTCGTCCCAAAAATCGCGATCGCCTGATTGTGGTGATTCAACCGAGTGGTGGAGAACGGTATCTGAGTACACCAATGTTTGCCCATTTATCTTAAAAACTTTAGTTAAATTTACCAAATGTTTAATTTTTTTTACTTGAATAACCTTGACGATTCGATATTTTGGGTTTTATATATAAAAGTTAAAAAAACTAGATGACTAGATTAAGTTATGGCTTTATCTGAATTTCTCAAGAAAAAGACTTCATTTGCGTTCAATAAATACGACGTATCTAATGATGGAGTTGTAACGGTATCAGACTTTGAGGAAATAGCTCAAAAGGTTGCTCAAAAGCTGGGTATTAATCCAGGTTCTCCAGAGCATAACAAAATTACGGCGGCTTATCGTAAAATTTGGGATGGTTATTTCAAACCCGCTGATGTTGATGGTGACAATAAAGTAGTTCTGGAAGAATACATCAAGGCTTGTGAACGTTTTATCGAGTCGCCTAACGCCAGAAAAATTGGTACGGACTGGAATAAAATGCTTTATGACGCTATTGATTTAGATGGTAACGGAAGCATTGATGAAAAAGAGTTTAGTGTTTTTTTGACGACGATAGGGAGTTCTGAAGCCGACGCTAAAATTGCTTTTTCTCATATTGATACGGACAATGATGGTTTCATATCCCGAGAGGAATTTGCCCAGAATTCCTATGACTATCACACAAGTCAAGATACACAATCACCCGCCAATTGGTTTTACGGTTCTATGGGAATGTAGCGGTAGAGGATTCCACAGGGGGGAGAAACTGAAGAATCCGGCAAAATTGATTAAAGATCCCATCGCGATTAGTATGCTTGCAGAAGCGGAGGAGGCTAACCCGAAAATTGATTGACGAAATTATGCAGGTGAATGAGGTGCAAGCTTACGACATCGGGTGTCAGTTGGCGCAGGATGAAGGAATTCTCAGTGGCATTTCTACAGGCTTGTACTACAAGGATGGCGTCATTATTGATATTTAAGGTTTCATCGTCAGCCTCTCTCCCTCTATAATCTGTTGATGTAAGACATTAGATTTACAAATAAAAAAATGTTGTAGCGATAAGCGTTAACAATGTAAGCTAGGGGCTAGTGATACAGAAGGAACCTCCCATGCACGAGCCTCTACCATCCTCGCCGCCGAACTGGTACGAAAAGGTTAAGCGGAATCACATTGTCCGGGCGCTGGAAACAATTCAAGACTTATTTATCATTTCCCTCTGTGTTGGCTTATTTGCTTTTATGGCGATTCAGCTACGAGAGATGTTTGTGGAGTTGCTACCGCCCTTAGATTTCCCTGGCGTGACGTCAGATATTCTGTTCTTGCTGATTTTGGTTGAGTTATTCCGACTGCTGATTATTTACTTACAAGAACAACGAGTATCGATAGGCGTCGCGGTAGAAGTTTCGATTGTCTCTGTGCTGCGAGAAGTGATTGTGCGGGGAGTATTGGAAACCTCCTGGATTCAAATTTTAGCGGCATGTGCGTTTTTAATCGTAATGGCAGCCTTACTAATTGTACGAGTCTACTTGCCGCCAACATTCGATGGAATTGACCCAGAGAAACAGTTGTCACTGCGATATAAAAAACAAACCCTTCCTCAGATGTCGGAGTCTCACGATAATCCATTAAGCCCTTATCCCAATACGGCTGTTGTGGCAAATAAAATGGGTCACTTCGATCCGATAACCAAGGGTGTCGCCGACTCGGTAACGAATACAACGGACAAGCAATTAAGGCTGTAGTTACCACACAATGTTTACGCTAACCCTAACGTTGGGTGTCGTACCTCAACCCAACCGACCAAGGTAACTGTTTACTAATCTAAAACGTCAACATTAATTTCGTCCAACTGATTATCGATGACTACAATACCTGATATTAAACCCCGTGATGTCCAAGTCGCCGCCATTGAAGGGGCGGATACAACTGTTTTGCGATCGCGGACGTGGGATAGACTCAAGTTTGAGGTAGAATATTCCCTGCAACGGGGTACAACCGCCAACTCTTATCTTATCCAAGCCGATAAAACAGCGCTGATTGATCCGCCAGGGGAATCGTTTACTGAAATCTTCCTGACTCAATTGCAGCAATGCCTAAATGTGCAGCAACTGGATTATGTAATTTTAGGTCACGTCAATCCCAACCGGATGGTAACGCTGAAAGCTTTACTAGAATTAGCCCCCCAAATTACCTTTGTTTGTTCTAAAGCTGGGGCGGTTGCGTTACAAAATGCCTTACGGGAACACCAATGCAATATTTGGGTACCCAAAGGCGAGGAAACCTTAGACTTAGGTCAAAATCATCAGCTACAATTCATCCCCATTCCCACACCTCGTTGGCCCGATGGACAATGTACTTATGACCCCCAAAGTCGTATCCTATTTACCGATAAACTCTTCGGTGCCCATGTCTGCGGTGATGAACTCTTTGACGAAAACTGGAAACGTCTAGACGAAGACCGACGCTACTATTATGATTGTCTCCATGCTGCCCAAGCGCGACAGGTGGACGTCGCCCTGAACAAACTGGTCCCCTTCTCGGCTAAAATATATGCTCCGGGTCATGGTCCGATTGTTCGTTATAGCCTCAGTCGATTCATCCATGATTATCGCCAATGGGGTCAGCAGCAGACGGAACAAGACTTGACAATAGCACTAATTTATGCATCAGCTTATGGGAATACTGCCACATTAGCCCAAGCGATCGCCAGAGGAATTACCAAAACTGGTGCAGCCGTCGAATCGATTAACTGTGAATTTGCCGAACCTGGGGAGATTGAAGCCGCGATTCAACGCTGTGATGGCTTTCTGATTGGTTCCCCTACCCTGGGTGGACATACCCCCACTCAAGTGCAAACGGCGTTAGGGATTGTCCTCTCCAATGCCGCCAAAACCAAACTGGCTGGGGTGTTTGGTTCCTATGGTTGGAGTGGCGAAGCCGTTGATGAAATTGAAAGCAAACTCTTAGATGCGGGGTATCGCCTGGGATTTGAACCGATTCGGGTTAAGTTTAAACCTGACGACGAGACAATTCAATATTGTAAAGAAGTCGGCACAGACTTTGCCCAAGCGCTGAAAAAATCCAAGAAATTCCGCGCCCCCAAACAAGCCGTCAGCAGCGCCCAAATTGACCGAACGGCGCAGGCGGTGGGACGAATTGTCGGGTCATTGTGTGTTGTTGCAGGGCAGCGTGGTAATGTTCGTAGTGGGATGTTAGCCTCTTGGGTAACGCAAGCCTCATTCAATCCGCCAGGGATTACTGTTGCGATTGCTAAAGATCGGGCAGTTGAGTCTCTGACGCATACGGAAGATAGTTTTGTCCTGAATATCTTAAAAGAAGGGATGAATGTAAGGCGACACTTTTTACAATCCTTTGCCCCAGGGGATGATCGGTTTGCGGGGTTAGAGACGGAAACAGCGGAAAATGGTTGTCCGATTATCAAAGATGCCCTGGCTTATTTAGAATGTACAGTGCAGAGTCGGATGGACTGCGGCGATCACTGGTTAGTCTATGCTGTTGTTGATAATGGTCAAGTATTGCAATCAATCGGGATGACTGCCGTACATCATCGTAAATCGGGAAATCATTATTGATTTGTCATTTGTCTTATGTCATTTGTCTTATGTCATTCGTCATTTGTCTTATGTCATTGGCATTATTGGACTTCGTTGGGGCGGGTTTAGTAACATCAGGGTGAAAATCAAATGTTAATGGTAAAACCCGCCCCTACAATAGACGTTTCACCGGAAAGTTTCGACAATTTCTCTCTAATCTTCCCCATCTCCCCTATTCTCCCCATCTCCCCTATCCTCCCTATCTCCCCCATCTCCCTGTTTCCTTTCTCGATGGAAAACAAAGCCGTTCAACGATTTAGACAATCAACATCTGGCAAAATTGGTCTGGGAATCACGCTTACTATCATCATATTGGCGCTGTTTGCACCGATTCTCAATCCCTATAACCCGTCAACCGATCGCAATTATACCGCCCGGTTGCAATCCCCCAGCTTGGATCATTGGTTTGGCACCGATGGTTTGGGACGAGATATTCTTGACCTGGTATGGTATGGGCTACGCACGTCTTTGTTTATTGGTTTAGTTTCCGTGGGATTAGGGTTAATTGTGGGAGTCGTGTTGGGGTTAATCGCGGGGTATTTTCGGGGTGGGTTAGAAACCGTGATTGGCTGGTTAACCGATATCCTGTTAGCCTTTCCCTCAATTCTACTCGCGATCGCGATCGTTACCGTAACCGGTCCAAGTATTTCCAGTGTGATGATTGCTGTGGGTGTGGTGCAAGTCCCCATTTTCATCCGCTTGACTCGCTCTATGGTGCTATCCTTGCGGGAACAGGACTTTGTGCAAACCGTGCGATCGTTTGGTGCTACACCGGGACGGATTATTGTTTATCATATCTTACCTGCTAGCTTGAGTCCTTTAGTCGTGCAAGCCACTCTTTCTATTGGTACGGCTACCTTAGAAGCGGCGGGGTTAGGCTTTTTAGGGTTAGGCGCACAACCTCCCACACCCGAATTAGGAACAATGTTATCCGATGCATTTAAGGGTGGCTATTCTCTATCGTCTCCCTGGACAATTTTGTTTCCTGGTTTGTTTATTACCCTAACCGTTTTAGCCTTTAATTTACTCGGAGATGGTTTAAGAGACGCTTTAGATCCCCATATTTAGGGGCTACTGAATAAGTCTTGTGGTGAGGGGGAGCGGGGGAAGCTGGGGAAGCAGAGGGAGCAGGGGGAGCAATGGTACATTTTTCCTGATTCTAGGGTAGGGGCACGGCATTGCCGTGCCCTATTATCACCCTCGTCGTCTAAACTTAACCGGATTCGCTATTAAACAAGAGTTGGAACCGTCAGCAGTTCAGCTTGAGGCATTTCAATCAGAGATTCAACAGTCTCATTGGTGAAAGGATCTCCGATACCGGTGCTGTTTGTCAGATTAATCGGCGTCACTTCACTAGCAGCAACCGAGTCTGATGCTTCTTGGTAACTAGCTAAAGTCAGTTCTCCAGTTGAAGGATCAAAACTATCCTGAAGAGTCTTTTCTTCAGTTAAAATCAGATGCGAATCTCCACCATTGTCGAAAGCATCGACACCCGTATTGCCTAAAATTTCGTCACCTCCCGACGCAGCCGTTGTCAAAGAATTAGCAGTATTCTGCATCATTTCATTGACCGAAAAATCACTGGTAATCGCCGCATAAAGCTGACTTTGAGGGATAATTTCCTCCGATTGACTCGCACTCGACCAAGCCAGTTGTGCCACTGACTTTCCTCGGTTTTCATAGTACTCCATGTGAATTTCGTACTGTTGTCCCGCCTGTAGGTCAATCGTGCCACGATTATCGGTAGCCGCATGGTCTGTCCAATTATCAACCAGTAGCTGGTCATTCACCCACAATCGCACCCCATCATCAGAAGAGGTTTTGAACTGATATGTTTCTGAATGGAGAGGTTCCACAAACCCTGTCCAACGTACCGAGTAGGTATTGGGATCTATCGCCGCATCGGGTGAACCTGAACCCCAATTAAAGTTCACAGTTTCATCGGTGCGAGTTAGGGCTAAGTCGGTAAAATCGCGGTTATTGTAGTATTCGGCAGTTAAACCTGTACCGTTACCACTCACATCTGGACTGGGCGTATCAACAGTAGGAGAATAAAGCTGAGATTCAGGAATAATCTCCTTACTTTGACTCTCACTTGACCACAACAATTGTGCCACCGATTTGCCAAAGTTTTCGTAGTAGTCCATGCGGATGTCATACTGTTGACCCGCTTG
>NZ_JAVJQP010000037.1:0-31288 GCF_040218875.1 Coleofasciculus sp. D1-CHI-01 | reverse complement strand
CTATCGAAACGTGGGGGGAAAGGGGGAGCAATAGAACCCCGTCCTCAGCGGAACGAAGTGTAGCAGGGCGGGGATGCCTTCACTCCCCCAAGTCAAAAATAGGCATTCAATATGCCTGTTTTTGACAAGTCTCGGTTTTCTATCTTATGCTGAGTGACATAGTGTTTTAAGACGTTATGTTAGTATTCGAGGCAAAATTACGAGGAACAGACGAGCAGTACGTCATCTTGGATGAAATGATTCGTACGGCTCGCTTTGTGCGTAATAGCTGCCTCCGATACTGGATGGACAACAGGGGGGTTAACAGATACGACCTCAATAAATATTGCCGAGTCCTCAGAGAACAGTTTGAATGGTGCAAGAAACTCTCGGCTCAAGCTTGTCAAGCCAGTGCCGAGAGAGCTTGGAGCGCCATCGCTAGGTTCTTTGACAACTGCAAGAAAAAGGTTCCGGGCTTGAAAGGTTATCCGAAATTCAAAAAACATCAAACCCACGGCTCAGTTGAGTACAAGGTTGATGGTTGGGTTTTATCGGATGACCGATTGACCATTACGTTTAGAGATGGCTTTAAAGCCGGAACTTTTAGAATGTGGGGAACTCGTGATTTGCACTTTTACCAAAAAGAGCAGATAAAGCGAGTTCGTGTTGTGCGTCGGGCTGACGGATACTACATCCAGTTTTCCATCGAGAAGGTACGCAAAGAACATCATGAACCCACCAATCGAATGGTAGGCATAGATGTTGGTCTAAACCATTTCTACACCGACTCTGATGGCAATAAAGTAGAGAACCCCAGGTTCCTGAGAAAGTCTGAGAAGGCGTTAAAACGCGCACAAAAGCGTGTATCTCGTAGAACCAAGGGTTCCAAGAATCGTCTCAAAGCCGTCAAGCAGTTAGGTAGAACGCATCTCAAGGTTTCGAGGCGGCGTAAAGACTTTGCGGTCAAAACCGCAAGGGCGCTTGTCCAGTCGGCAGACTTGGTAGCTATTGAAGACCTAAAAGTGCCGAACATGGTCAAAAACCATCATCTAGCTAAGTCAATATCGGATGCTAGTTGGACATTGTTTAGGCAGTGGTTGGAGTATTTCGGAAAAGTATTTGATGTGCCAGTAATTGCCGTTGCACCTCATTACACTTCTCAGAACTGTTCCAATTGTGGACAAGAAGTTAAGAAAGCTTTGTCTACCCGTACTCACAAATGTTTTCACTGTGGGTACGTTGACGACCGAGACGTAAATGCTGCCATTAATATCTTAATGAAAGCGTTACAGGGACTAGCTCAACTACCGAGGGGCACTCGGAAAGTTACGCCTGGGGATGAGATGACCCGATGCTTAGAGGAGGAAACTCCAAAAAGTAAGGTGGCTCGTAGAACCAGGAAACCTCATCAGTGATGATGGGAATCCCCGCCTTCAACGAAGTAAGGCGGGGAGAATGTCAAGTCGGTAGTGTAATCGTAAACCTTGTTTCTTCCCCCGGAACACTAGAGGCGGTAATCATTCCTCCGTGACGACTAACAATTTTGCGGCAAATTGTCAACCCTAACCCTGTACCCTCGTAGTGACGGCGGCTGTGTAAGCGTTGAAATGCCTCAAAGATTTGCTCCTCATACTCTGACTTAAACCCAATCCCTTGATCTTTGACCACAATTTGATACTGATTCGGAAGTTGATTCGGCTGGGAATAAACCTTGACAATCGGGGCTGTTTCCGGTTGATGAAACTTCAGCGCATTACTCAGCAGATTCTGCATCAGTTGACGCATTTGCAGGGGATCAGCATTGACAGTGGGTAACGCTTCGACATCAACTGTTCCCCCTGTTTCCTGGAGTTGAATATCCAAATCGGATAACACCTCTTGGACAACGGTATTCAAATTGACCGGAACAAAGGGTTGAGCTTGCGTCGTCACCCGCGATAACATCAATAAATCATTGATAAACGTTTGCATTCGCTCTTTGACCTGACGCATCCGTCTCAGGTACTCCTGCCCTTGTTCATCCAGAACCTGACTATACTCTTCTGTAAGCAAGTCATTAAGCATTTGCATTTTATGCAGGGGAGACAGCAAATCGTGGGACACGATATAAGCAAAGTCTTCTAATTCCTGATTACTGCGTTCGAGTTCAGTGACCAGACTTTTCATCTGGATTTGGGCGTGTTTGATCTGAGTAATATCCTGAATTTGTCCGACAAAATACAACGGTTGTCTCTGACTATCCCGCACCAGCGAAACACTTAACAATACCCAGATGACATGTCCTTGCTTATGAAAATATCGCTTCTCCATTTCATACGTTTGAATCTCATCCGCTAGCAGTTGACGCACGTAGCGCAGATCCGCCTCCAAGTCATCGGGATGGGTAATGTCCTGAAAGTTTGTCGCCAGTAATTCCGATTCCTGATATCCTAACAATTCACATAAAGCATGATTGACGCGGATAAACTGACCATTAGGCGTCACTAAAGCTTCACCTGTTGCAGCATCATCAAAGGCACGGCGGAAGCGTTCTTCACTCTGGCGAAGTTGTTCTTCAATTTGTTTCACTTCGGTGATATCTCGCCCTTCGGGAATCAGTAACACCACTTGTCCGGTATCATCAGTAATAGACTTGAGGGAAAAGTCAATCGTGGCAATCCTATCCCCTGCCCCTTGCACATCAACTTTATAGCGGATAAACTTCCCTTGAGCAGCTTTCGCGATCGCCTCTTTCAATCGGTCTTGAGTTTGAGCTGAAATCGTCCACCACCTTGCTTGCCAAAAAGGTTTGCCAATCACCTGATCGCGCCGCAATCCGCCAAAATCCAAAGCTGTCTGATTCGCTTCGAGTACAGTACCATCGGGTTCGATTAAGCCGATAAACTGAAACGTCTGGTCAAAAATGGCATGAAACTTCTGTTCACTGGCTAACAGCGCCTGTTGAAACCCCTGTCGCTGGGCATCAATGGCATTCAGTCGCCTAGCATTATACCAAATCAATGCGCCAAAAATGATAATTGCCAAGACACTGCGAAAGGCAGATCCCAAGACGGGCGGATAGAGATCAGCGCGAAAGCCCAGTAATACCAGCCAGCCCAACACGGGCGGAATACTAATCACCACTGGGAGGAGACGTCGTGCCATAATACCCCCAGCGCGATCGCTAATCACCACCTTCATCGCCCCCCAATTGGCAGAAGCACCGAGAATCCCGATCGCCAGTAAGATAAAGCTAATGGCAGTATGAATTGCCATGCCTGTATAGGAGTCAACGCTATAAAAGAGAGGAATTTGGTAGAGATGACCGATTAACCCCAGAGACGCCACCAAGAAAACCAAGATCGTAAACAACTGGGCTGAAAGATAAACCTCTCTCCCTAACAGCAGCAACGCCGAACCCAATAGCAAAAAGTTAGACGCCGTATTCGGTGCCATCCGCCCTCCAGCAGCAACGTCTACCGCATCAGGGCGTTCTTGAATAACCAGTTGGTCAATGCCTAAGTTGAGATTAAAACCATATTGAATAATCGTCAGCAAAGCCAGCACGATGACAAATACAGCCAGCACCTGTGAGCCAATCAAGGATGACCGATAGGGTGAACGTTTATTGCTTTTCCCCCTACCAAAATGCCACAGATAGAGGGAAGCACCACTAATAATAAAGCCAATGGCTGTATTGGCTTTCATGGTGACCAATCCCGGTACAATACTTTTAAATAGGGACAGGTTAAACATCCAACCCAACAGCCCCAAACAGCCAATCCCGATGACAATCATACTGACAGCTTTAGAAACGGATTTGAGTTGCTGACTCAGAACAGAAGCGGGTCGAATATTCGGGGGTTGGATGTAGTCATCAGTCATGGCTTAGGAGATGAGGGAGCAGAGGGAGCAGAGGGAGATGGGGGAGATGAGGGAGCAGAGGGAGCAGAGGGAGATGGGGAAGATGGGGGAGATGAGGGAGATGAGGGAGATGAGGGAGATGAGGGAGATGAGGGAGATGGGGGAGATGGGGAAGATGAGGGAGATGGGGAAGATGAGGGAGCTGGGGGAGATTTTACCCTGATGTCACTAAATGTAATCAGTGTCACTAACCTTTCACTTCCCTACCACTCTCTCCAATAAATCCGTGAAATCAGTGTCACTAACCTCTCACTTCCCCACCCCACTCTCTCCAATAAATCCGTGAAATCAGTGTTTTGACAAACTACTTATTAGCGCACCGTTTCCATCCAAGTAATACACTTATGCATCTGTTGGCGCATCGTTTCCTTATCTGCATGATACCGCCGTCCATGTCCTGGAAGTACCCACTCAAACCGATAAGTCGCCAGACGCTGCATCGAGTTGAGTAATTCTGACCAGGAGTACCAGCAAACATGGCGAAAGGCATGAAGTTGATGCAGGCGATCAGACCAAGCCAGGTGATCCCCACTAAAGAGAAACCGTTGCTTATAGAGTAAAACAGTATGACCTTTGGTGTGACCCGGAACTGGGATAATTAACAAATCGGGGGAAAGTGCGATTGAGCAAAGCTCAGCGCCAAAGGCGATCGCGTCATCCCCAGTTAACTGAATTTCCACATCGTCAGTTTTGGCAGTAATATCATCATGATGCAGAATGCGATCGCAACCAAAATGATCTCGAAATTTTTCATGGTCGGCAATATCATCGCGATGGGTAAGATACAGATAGCGAATATCCCCCTTCTCTTCTAACCGTTTAACCAACGCTGGCGTAAATCGGGGCGAATCCACTAATATATTCCCCTGATCTCGGACAATCAAATAACTCGCCGCCCCATAAGAGCCTTCTGCATGATACCCACAGTGGTAAACATTATCCGCGATCGGAATCGGAAACGTCTCCTGAACATTTTTAATATCCTTCGGCTTATCTACCGTACCAATTGAAGCCGTAGGACAAGAGAGCAACGCCTGCATCGCCGCTAACCGTTCAGCCTCATTCGTCGGTTGATGATAAACCGCTGATTGTGCATCTGCCCGATGGAAGACATTGGGTGCCATCCAGCGACAGGTATCACAATCAATGCAAGTTTCATCCACATAAACATCACCCTTAACATTCTGGGGACGACGTTGATCAAGAGTAGCCATCGTTTTATCTAAGTTTTAACTATCGAATTAGATTAGAGGTGTAATACTTATAAAATAGTAAAAATATAGAAAAATGCCCTCTATCCCAAGGGGAAGAGAGCGGAGCATGGTTTTGAGGTGTGAGGAATGAATCAATATCACTTAGTTACACTCTAGTCAGTGGATGTGACGCATCTGTGACGCTCCCATGACAATGTGATGATCCTCTGTAATTCAGAGAGGATTAATCAACTCAATCGGAAACGTTCGTAGTAAAGGCTTTAGCCTTATTGTTTTGGCTAACAGACATCAACCCAACCGACAACCTATCCGAAAACAAAACCTAATCCAATTATGATAACCAATAAAACAAAGCATCCCAGAGATAAATTTATTACAGTCTATGGCAGAAAACCTGTATTAGAAGCCCTATTCAACCCGGATATTATTATCGATAAACTCCTAATTGCCAATAATGCCAGAGGCGAATTCATTGACGAAATCATCAAACAAGCCAAACAACGCAATGTCAAAATTTCGCGAGAATCCCCCAAATACATTACCCGAATTTCGCGCAACGGTCGTCATGACCAAGGCGTCGTTGTCGATGTCATTCCCCCCGCAATGGAAGCCCTATCCACCTATTTAGAACGCCAACAATCTCATCCCCCCAACCAGAAACCCCAAACCCGCCAATTCTTGGCTTTAGATGGCGTCAAAAATCCCAGTAATGTCGGCATGATCATCCGCACTTGCCTAGCCGCTGGTTTTGATGGAATTATCCTACCCCGAAAAGGATGCCCTGACTTGAATCCCCTAGTAATTAAAGCTTCAGCAGGTACAGCATTTTATACCAGAGTTCTACGCTGTGCTGAACTATCTGAAGCCCTCCAGCAATTGCGTCAGGCAAACTATACAATTTATGGATTGAGCGGCACAGCCACCTCAACACTCTATAACCTATCCTTTTCTCCCTTTTCAGTATTTGTGTTAGGAAATGAAACCGAAGGAATTCATTCCGATCATCACCAATTAATTGATACATGGGTATCAATTCCAATTAACTCCCCAGCGGAATCCTTAAACGTAGCCTCTGCCGCCGCCGTCGTGTGTTTTGAATTAAAACGTCAACATTTAGAGCAGCGTTCCAGTAACGGATCGCTATACTTATAATCCAGTCCGCGCAGGCGGACTTGGTTTGTGTAGCAGCGATTTCAATCGCCTCCTCTTGCATGGGGTAATAAATACTTTCTGAGAGTGCGGTTTGGTGAAATCGATGCCGAATTAGAAAGCGCGATCGCATCCATGTTAGAGTTACCCCATCAAGAGTTGACATCTTTACTATTAACGCTTTCTCGTGAGGAATTATTAGAACGGTTTGCTGGGTAGAGATAAATGCTTGATGATTGGGCAGCATTTACATTACAAGGCGAGTGGAATTAACTCCCAAAATTGTCTCAAACGGTAGGGTGCGTTAGCGCAGCGTAACGCACCGAATTATCGCCATACCGAACCGAAACATGGTGCGTTACGGCGCTCTTATGTGGTGAAATAATATACGTTAATCCTCAAATGCGCCTAACGCACCCTACAATTTATAATAATTCTACTCTCTGACTTGCATAAGCTGCTCTACTCCAGAAGTAGAGATACATCGTAGCGTATACAAGGATACTTAAGATGAAGCGATTTGTATCTGCCATTTTAATCACAGCCTGTTTGTGGAACATTGACAATCTAGGTTCACATCCTCAAGCCTCTCTAGCTCAAACCCAACCCACTGAAACACTATCCTACTCATTCTATGGCAAACAAATTCCCCTAAATCTACGTAACGATGTACTGGCGGTTCGCTTCAAAGCCATTCAGCCGCGAGGGAATCAACCCCTATATTTGCAACTCCAAAATGATTTAACCACAAGGGGAATTCAAGGGCGAGGTTCAATGTTACAATCGAATACAAACTTACAAGTTGATCCTCTCGGTAATCAGTTAGCGTTAGTTCGGATTCCGGCTGGGGCGCGAACCTCTACCCGGTTGTTAAGCAATCAGATTCAACAACAACCTTATGTTGAGGAAACCTTACCCGTTCTCAATCTAGGAGAATCTGAGGATAGGGAAAATGAAGATTTGGTGGTGTTACCGAATGAAATTATCATTAGTTTTGCACCCGAAGCATCTGAAGCCCAGAAGCAACAAGTATTAAAGGAGAAAAACTTAGAGATCATTCGTCCCCTCCGCTTCAGTCAAAATCGCTATGTCGCCCGGTCAAAATCGGCATCAGGGACAGAAATAATCACCGTTGCTAATCAACTCAATCAAGTTAGTGGAATTCAGTCTGCGACACCGAATTTTATTCAAGCAATTTCGGATAACTTTGTTCCCCAAACCAACCGGATTAATTCTAGCCAAGAAATCCTTGATCCAGAGCAAGTGCTGCAACAACGCCTTGCTCGTTTACCTAAGCCCAAAGACACTCCCTTTTCCACCGCGTTATTACCCTTACTGTGGCATCTCGATAGTACACCCAAACGGGGGCAACTATTACCCCGCACCGATATTGGCGCGATCGCGTCTTGGCAAGCCAGCCAGGGTGGGGAAGGAGTTGTGGTTGCGGTGATTGACAGTTTGATCCAGTGGGATCACCAGGATTTAGCCAACAATATTTATACCACAGATCATTATCCCGACAAACTCCCCGGTGAGGTCAAGGGTTGGGATTTTTCCAGTTCGGGACAAGGTGATCCCGATACTCGCTTGAGTCGGAAGGAACGAGATATTATTCAGCCCCATTTTCGGCGTACCTTTGAGCTATCTTGTCAGGAAATGGTGGAAGAGTATAAAAAGATGGCTTTACTATTAGCTCAGAACAATCCTGATGCGTCTGCTTGTGAAAGGGGTAATTTAATTAAACAATACTTTCGCAGTAAGATAACATCTGAATTTCATGGAACCTGGGTGTCTGGTGTAGTCGCGGCTCATTCTCCCGATAAAAGGGGAATTGTTGGAGTTGCGCCCCAAGCAAAGATTTTACCGATTCGCGTCTTTGGATTAAATGGTGAAATAGATTCCGTCTCTTTAATTGAAGCAATTGGCTACGCGGCGGCACGAGATGCTGATGTGATTAATTTGAGTTTAGGAGGATTGATGCCTAATCAAGAATTAACGGAACAAATCTTGAGTGTTTTAGAGGCAAATCCTCAACTGGTAATTGTGGCTTCAGCCGGAAATGAAAATCGGTCTGGAATTAGTTTCCCGGCGGCTATTCCCCAAGTTCTTTCTGTCGGGGCGACGAATATACAAGGTGAGCGTAGTTCCTATAGTAATTATGGCAAAGGGTTGGATATCGTTGCTCCCGGTGGAGATATCAGTCGCAGTTTGAGTGGCGGTATTTTAACCACCGGGGGGACTGGATTATCATCATTATTATGGCAAGGGATAACCAAACCTGACTATGCTTGGGGATATACTCTTGATCCCTTGGGTAACTATGTGCAAGTTCAGGGAACATCCTTTGCTGCACCTGCTGTATCGGGGGTAGTGGCTTTAATGAAAGGGGTGAATAATACCCTGAATCGAGAGCGAATTATGGATGTGTTGGAAGAAACAGCTAGTTATCAGGGATTAACGCTAACGGAAACGGAACAGGAGCTTTATCAAAGTTATCAACAAGCCCGTTTGACTGGGGAAAAACCCGAAGAAATACCAGAATTTTTAGTATTTCCTGAACCCAGTTCCGCCGAGGACTATTTCTTTGGTCGGGGTTTGGTGAATGCAGAAGCGGCGATTCAAGCTGTGCAGTAAGCTATTTGGTATTTAAACCTGAATAACAATAACGGCTCTCATCCTTGTAGTGCGTTTAGCGAAGCCATGCCGCAGGCTTTCCATCTTGCTCGCTAAGCTGTCACGCATTTAAATTGGGAATGGGTAGCGAGCAAGATGCTCGCACTACAAGGATTTCGCTACAAGGATTTCGCAATTCTTGACATTATGGTTTAAATGCCGAACAGCTTACTCATCCCATTGTTTTCGCTACTCATACCAAGTTGCGTTCTATCATGTCATTCTGAGCGGAGCGTGAAGCGAAGCTATAGCGAGGAACGAGCGTCAGAATCTGGACAGATGCTTCGCGTCATTCCGTTTCACTGCATTCTACTCAGAATGACAGATTCTACCCTAGACTACAACTTGGTATCATCCCCAATTTATAGCAACCGCCATAGCGGTTAGGACATACAGCGCTTCGCACTCTTATAGAGTACAGAGGAAAGCGCTATATCTGATGATAGAGACGTTCCGCCGGAACGTCTCTACAACAGTATTGACGAGCGATAAAATAAACAAATTAATCCTAAATTCTTGTTTTTTTATTTAAATATTGTTTAGCATACACTCCAGGATAAAATCATTGTATAACGAACGAAAAACTCCTATCGGTGTGGGGGTTGAATGACAGCAGCTTATGCCGGAACGGGAGTAATGAGAACCAACAACGGCGCAATATCCTGGAAATACTAGCTAACTGGCGCATTAATGTGGGTAGGAGTGAAATGTTAAGTAATGAAGATCGGGAGTTAATTGTGAACTTATCACCAGCATATTTTAAATGGCGGGAAGAGGTTGTCTTAGAAGGCAGGCGGGAAGGACAGCGGCAAATGGTAGAGAGCTTGCTTTTAGAAAAGTTTGGTGAAATCAATGAAGAATTAGCCCGAATTATTGAACCTTTGATGCAGCTAAACATAAGAGAGCGTTCTCAGGCAATTTTACAATTATCGCGTGAGGAATTATTAACGAGATTTCGCTCGGTAATTAGACAGCAAGAAACATTACAGGAAGGTAGACGGGAAGAACGGCGGCAAATCGTGGAAAACTTTCTCAGAGTGCGGTTTGGTGAACTGGATGAAGCATTAGAAGCAATCATCGCACCGATGTTACAGTTACCCCCAGATGTGTTGAGTCGTCTACTGTGTAACTTTTCCAAGGGAGAGTTATTACTGTGGTTTAGCGAGACTTCTGGGCGAGATTTGAGATGAGGTGAAGGGAAGTGAGAAAAAAGATGCTCAATGCAGCGAGCAAGATGCAAAGCCTGCGGCATGGCTTCGCTTAACGCACTACAGCAAGGATTTCGGCATTATTGACATTAAGGTTTAAATGCCGAACAGCTTAACACAGCTAGGAAAGATGAGTGAACAAGAATAAACCTAACAGTTCAGGCAACAGTGAACACAAACCCAAAAAGACAAATAGCCAATGAAAAATAACGAATGACACGACAACCTCATGACCAATTTGCCAAGCAGTATTTAGAAGAATTATTAGCGCCACTGGGTACAGTAGAAACTAGCCGAGATGTATCCAGCGAAGTGCGCCAGGTGGATGTTTGGTTTGTACCTGCATCCTCTCCCTCGACAGATTCTTCTAATCTGGGATTATTGGGTAAAATGGCAGCCACCGCTTGTCTATTTGAACCGTTTCGTAATGCCCCTACTGTAGCCGAAATACACGGTTGCTTATTGAAATTGTATTCGCTGCGGGCTGAACTCTTGAGAAAGGCACGACGAGAGAAACGTTCTGTGTCAGAGGATGAGTTACCTATTTTGTGGATTCTATCGCCCTCTTGTTCTCAACGGTTACTCAACGGGTTTGGTGCCAAGTTAAGTCAGGATGAGAATTGGGGAGAAGGCGTTTACTTCTTACCGGAGTTTCAGAGAACAGCACTGGTAGCGATTAACCAATTACCCGTAAGTCAAGATACACTGTGGTTAAGAGTATTAGGAAAAAGGAGAACACAGCAACAGGCAATTGAGGAGTTACTTGAGTTGCCAAAAGAAAGTCCATGGCGGCGGAATATACTGGAAATACTAGCCAATTGGCGCGTCAATGTGGACAGTAGTGAAAGGTTAAGTAATGCAGATCGGGAGTTAATTATGAACTTATCACCAGCTTATGTTAAATGGCGGGAAGAGGCTGTCTTAGAAGGCAGACAAGAAGGGATTCGGGAAGAACGACGGCAAATGGTGGAAAACTTCCTCCGAGTGCGGTTTGGTGAGATTGATGCCGAATTAGAAGCGATCATCGCACCAATGTTACAGTTAACACCACAAGTGTTGACTCGTTTGCTATTTAGTCTTTCTCGTGAAGAGTTATTACTGTGGTTTGGCGAGACTTCTGGGGTAGAAGAGAGATTCGGCGAAGGGAAGCGAGAAAAGGTGGAAAACCTGCTGAAAGTAAGGTTTGGTGAGGTTGATCAGGAATTAGCCGACAAAATCACATCCATGTTAGAGTTACCCCATCAAGAGTTGACTCCTTTGCTGTTGACGCTTTCTCGTGAGGAATTATTAGAACGGTTTACTGGATAGAGATAGATTCC
The DNA here is from genome assembly GCF_040218875.1 of Coleofasciculus sp. D1-CHI-01. Taxonomy (NCBI): domain Bacteria; kingdom Bacillati; phylum Cyanobacteriota; class Cyanophyceae; order Coleofasciculales; family Coleofasciculaceae; genus Coleofasciculus; species Coleofasciculus sp. D1-CHI-01. The sequence goes on along the minus strand of NZ_JAVJQP010000037.1, from coordinate 19,843 downwards.
TGGATAGGTGAAAATGGGGACGTAGAGACGTAGCATGCTACGTCTCTACATTGCATAACCTCAACCTCGTAAGACATAGAGGGTAGTGAAGGCGCACTCAACCCAAACGTGAACGTAAACTGATGCATTACCAAAAGCCAACAGAAAAACGTCAAACCTATTTTCTCAAGCCAACCTTAGCTTCTCGGCAATGGTTGGTTTATTCTTGCCATGCTGTAATCACCATCTTCAGCAGCATTTTCATCGTCGCGGTGGGACAAGATCCGGTGTTATCCCTACCAAAACGCGCTGGAGAGATAGCGCCGATAAGGATCGCCCAAACTGACAAACGCGCTGAAGCGGAAAGACTGTATGAGGAGGGATTGCAACTGTTTGAACAAGGGACAGCCGAATCACTGCAACAAGCGATCGAAAAATGGGAAACAGCGCTTCCTCTGTGGCGTGAGGTGGGGGATCAATCAAAAGAGGCTTTTATTCATCTGATACTGGGTAGAACTCATGATTTATTAGGATTCAGCCAAAAAGCGCTGGATTATTATAATCAAGCCTTACCTCTTTATCGAAAACTCGAAGATCGCGCCAGGGAAGCAATAACCCTGAATAATATTGGTTTGGTCTATCATGAGTTAGGAGAAAAACAAAAGGCATTAGAGTACTACCAACAGGCTTTACCCTTATTCCAGGCTGTAGGCAATCGTGTCGGGGAAGCAACAACTCTAAATAATATTGGTGGTGTCTATCATGAGTTAGGAGAAAAACAAGAGGCATTAGAGTACTTCCAACAGGCTTTACCCTTATATCAGGATGTGGGCGATCGCGCCGGAGAAGCAAACACCCTGAATAATATTGGTGGTATCTATCTTGCCTTAGGAGACTACCAACAAGCATTGGAGTACATGCAACAGGCTTTACCCTAATCCCAGGCTGTAGGCGATCGCGCCGGAGAAGCAACAACCCTCTCTAATATTGGTGGTGTCTATTCTGACTTAGGAGAGAAACAACGGGCATTAGAGTACTACCAACAGGCTTTACCCTTATCCCAGGCTGTAGGCGATCGCGCCCTTGAAGCAACAACCCTCTCTAATATTGGTACTGTCTATTCTGACTTAGGAGAAAAACAACAGGCATTAGAGTACTATCAACAAGCTTTACCTTTATTCCAGTCTGTAGGCGATCGCGCCGGGGAAGCAAACACCCTGAATAATATTGGTGGTATCTATCTTACCTTAGGAGACAACCAACAAGCATTGGAGTACTTCCAACAGGCTTTACCCCTATTTCAGGCTGTAGGCGATCGTGCCGGAGAAGCTTCAATCCTGAATAATATTGGTGGTGTATATTCTGATTTAGGAGAAAAACAACAGGCATTAGATTACTATCAACAAGCTTTACCCTTATCTCAGGCTGTAGGCGATCGTGAAGGGGAAGCAAGAATCCTCTCTAATATTGGTGGTGTATATTCTGATTTAGGAGAGAAACAACGGGCATTAGATTACTACCAACAGGCTTTATCCTTAATTCAGGCTGTAGGCGATCGCACCGGAGAAGCAGTCACCCTGAATAATATTGGTCTGGTCTATTCAGACTTAGGAGAAAAACAACAGGCATTAGACTACTATCAACAGGCTTTACCCTTAAGACGGGCTGTGGGCGATCGCGCCGGAGAAGCAGCCACCCTGAATAATATTGGTGGTGTCTATTCAGACTTAGGAGAAAAACAACAGGCATTAGACTACTTCCAAGAGGCTTTACTCTTAATCCAGGCTGTGGGTAATCGCGCCGGAGAAGCAGCCACCCTGAATAATATTGGTGATGTCTATTCTGATTTAGGAGAAAAACAACAGGCATTAGACTACTTCCAAGAGGCTTTACCCTTAATCCAGGCTGTGGGTAATCGCGCCGGAGAAGCAACAACTCTGAATAATATTGGTCTGGTCTATTCTGATTTAGGAGAGAAACAACAGGCATTAGCGTACTTTCAACAAGCTTTACCTTTATTCCAGGCTATAGGCGATCGCGCCGGGGAAGCAAACACCCTGAATAATATTGGTGGTATCTATCTTGCCTTAGGAGACAACCAACAAGCATTGGAGTACTTGCAACAGGCTTTACCCTTATCCCAGGCTGTGGGCGATCGCGCCGGGGAAGCGAATACTTTGTTCAATATCGCCTACGCAGAAAGAAGCCGAGGAAATCTCCAACAAGCGTTGACTCAAATGCAAGCCTCGATTGATATTATTGAAGATTTACGGACTAAAGTAGCTAGTCCTGAACTACGCCAAACCTATTTTGCCACTGTACAAGGTTATTACCAATTCTACATCGATCTCCTGATGCAATTGCATCAACAAAACCCGGATCAAGGCTACGATAAACAAGCCTTCCATATCAGTGAACGTTCTCGCGCCAGAACTCTATTAGAATTACTCACCGAAGCCAATGCCAATATTCGAGAAGGTGTAGATCCTGACTTACTCCAACAAGAACAAACCTTAAACGCCAAACTCGATGCAACGGAAAAACAACGGATTGAAATCTATAGTAATCCGGAATCTACCCCAGCCCAGAAAACCGCTATTGAACAACAACGACAACAACTTTTAGCTGACTATCAACAACTGCAAGACCAAATCCGGGCGACAAGTCCTCAATATGCCGCCCTGAAATATCCCCAACCCCTAACCCTTGAACAAGTTCAACAACAGATTCTGGATGAGGATACTATTTTATTACAGTATTCATTAGGAGACGATAATAGTTATCTCTGGGCAGTAACCAAAGATGGCTTGACCAGTTATCAACTCCCTCCCAGAGATGAAATCGAAACTTTCGCCCGCCGCTTCTATAACCTGTTACAAATTCCCGGTTATGAAATTGGCAATCCCAGAGGCATTGCTAAAGTTGTTCCCCGTGATAACTTAAATTCTGTGGCACAACTGAGTGAACTCCTCTTCGGACAAGTGGCTGAACAATTAACTAAAAAACGCATCGTCGTTGTTGCAGATGGGGCATTACAATACATTCCTTTTGCTGCTTTAGCCACTCCCGAAACTGCCGATACCGATACTCCTATCCCCCTAATCAATCAATACGAACTGGTCAACTTACCCTCCAGTTCCACCTTAGCCATCCTTCGGGACCAAATTAACGGACGTCAGAAAGCACCCCAACAATTAGCGATTCTGGCTGACCCCGTTTTCACGGATAATGATAATCGCCTCAAAAATGCCTCAAGCCGAGGCACAGAACCGGATTTAAACCAACTGTTACTCAACCGTTCTGTTCGCGTATCTGACGTTGAATTAAATCGCCTCCCCGGAACGCGCACGGAAGCCGAAGCGATTCTCAATTTAGTGTCACCAGAGACACAAACCAATGCGTTTGACTTTGATGCCAATCGTGATTTTATCGATAATTCCCAACTGAGAGATTATCAAATCATTCATTTAGCCACTCACGGAATTCTCAATAGTGAAGCGCCCGAATTATCGGGTGTGGTGTTATCCTTAGTGGATAAACAAGGGAATCCCCAAAGTGGCTTCTTGCGTCTCCATGATATCTTTAACCTAAATCTGCCAGCGGAATTAGTCGTATTAAGTGCTTGTCAAACGGGATTAGGAGAAGAAATTCGAGGCGAAGGATTAGTGGGGTTAACGCGAGGGTTTATGTATGCAGGTGCGCCGCGTTTAGTTGTGAGTTTGTGGAATGTGGATGATGCAGCAACGGCGGAGTTTATGACGCGATTTTATCAATTAATGTTGAATGATGGGTTAAAGCCTGCCCAAGCGTTGCGGGAAACTCAGTTACAAATGCAGCAGGAAACTCAATGGAAATCGCCCTATTATTGGGCAGCGTTTACATTACAAGGCGAATGGAATTAACTAAAAGTAGGGTGAAATCTTAACCGCAACATGGTGCGTTACGGCGCTTACAGCAGTTTGCTCTGCTATGCGGTACATTGTCGATCCCCCTAAATCCCCCTTAAAAAGGGGGACTTTGATCTACTGTACTGGACTGACACAGCTAAAATTGTGGAATAGATTTGACGTTTAAACTGGGCGCACGCCGTGCGCCCCTACAATGCTAATCCACCAATTAAGGTGTGCCACGACACTACGGCATTAAACCACGTTAAACGTAATCGAAAGCGCTGCCATTTGTGAGGTACGAATCCTCCGCCTTACTCCCACTTGTGCGCCTCGACTAACATCATCAACTAAATCATTAATTATCTCCAATGAGTCCTCTCCCCGCGTCGAAATCATCCCCTTTTTCCCTCTGGCAATACTACGCAGTTTGAGCAAGGCTTTAGTTAAGGGTTGATCACTGGCGACAATTAACACTTCACCCAAGCCAGCCTCTTCAGCTACCAAGACAAATTCATCTTTATTCGGATTCGGAATTGACAGCGTTTGATTCGGCTGAATCCGGGTAGCATTATCCGGATCTTGCCGTGCGTTTTCCTGCAATTCATTGGGGAACAACACGGTAATTCCAGCCGTTGGATCAACCAGCATAATTCCCAAATGTAAATCCTGCTCTTCCCGATTCGTGACTCGAAACTGAAACGCATCTCCCACCGATAATTGATGACTCAGAAGTTGCCCAGATTCGCTGCGACTCCCTAACGGTTGACATTTACTATCATCTTGACGACACCCCCGTGGTGTAAAGGCTTGGGCAATAATTTCGGGACGATTTTCTAAACCCATTGTTACCTCTAAATTTAGCCGCGAGGATTCAGCATTGAGTGTCATTCGCATAATTCGCGCCGCTAGCAGAGATTTCAGTTTCCCCTGTAACCGTTCAATTCCCTGAGTCACCGTTTCTCCCGATATGCCAAAGGAATCGGGAATCACGTCTAAGGCGGGAGAAAATAAGCCTAAACTATCCACAGGGGGCATTTTTTCTGGTGTGTCTGATGACAATTGCTGCTGATACTCATCGGTCATCCGACTGAGAATATAATGCACATCTACCGGATAGGGAAACTCTCCTGGTTGGGGAAGAATCGGTTGAATCCGTTTTAGGGATTCCAGTTCAGTTTGGGCTGTTTCTGTCTCCTTGGTTAACGACGGATCAAGTCCAATATGGAGTTTCCAATCACTGGGAATCGTGCGGGCAAATTCCTGTAATAATTCTCCCGGTTGAACATTTCCTTCGGCTTTGGCTTCAGCAATTAACCCGTTGCGTGAGATTAATTCAACTTTGGGCGTTTCGCCACGACTGCGGAATGGGGGGGTAAAAATAGAACCCTCAGAAATCGCCTCTAAACTCTCTTGGGAAATACCCCCTAACCAAACTTGTACCCGATTATTTTCCACCGTTGTCACCACACCTTCGGCGGGGAGAGTTTTGGGTTCTGTGAAATAAATCGGTTCTCGTTGATGGCGACTATTCGGCGGAACCTCTACCAAGGGGATTTGGGTAGACAGGAATCGCATATCCCGTTCAATCCCCGCGATCGCACTTTCCACATCATGGTTGTTCTGCCATAATGTTTGGGTGAGTAGATAGGTAAAAGCTCCCGCATAAAACCCGGGAAAGGGATAATCTGCCGCGAATTGTTCCCGTTGGGCTGAGGCAATCACCGCGCCAGTGGCGACGCCTTGCTGATACAATTTGATAAAGTCTTCAGGGGATAGATTCAGTCGTTTCAGCCATTGTTGTTGATACTCGACTTCTTCGGGACTGATCCGAAAATCCATCCCCCCAGGAATCGCCCGGATTTTCACATTTCCCCGGGTTCCGCCCCCAGAATGACAACTATCCAGCACCACAGTAACGTTGTCGGTTTTCTGCTTCAGGGCGAACATGAGTAAAAATAGGGTATGTCCAGTAATTTCATTGACGATACCATCCTCGGCTTGCCAATGTTCATCCGCAGGAACAAATGAACTATTCAGGGGATAAGTCGGATCAATGGGATTGGGATCAAAGACTTGTGAACCATGTCCCGAAAAATGAAACACTACCACATCTCCGGGTTTGGCTTGCTGAATTAAATGGGTTTCAAAGGCGGTTAAAATGCGATCGCGAGTCGCCTCGGTATCCGTAACCATTTTAATATCCTCCGGCTGAAACCCGAACCGATGAATCAGGAGTTGTTCCTGTAAGCGAACATCATTGACGCATCCAGAGAGGCTAGTAAAGCGATCGCTATTCGTGGGATACTTGTTTATCCCCACTAACAGAGCGAGTTTGCGGGGAGTGCTTTGGGCTAAGACTTTGCCATAGCGTAAGGATTGACGCTGTAAATCCAGGTGGTTTAAACCGATGGTTGCTAAAGCCGAGGTAGCAAATTGGATAAACTGACGACGCTTCATAGATGTCATAAATTCATGATCATAGCGATATATCTCTCAACTTGACGGGGTAATGCAGAATGATGTTGTGGGAAAATACAAGTTAACCTGTCATGCATTTAAATTGGGTATTAGTAGCGAGCAAGATGCTCAATGTAGTGAGCAAGATGCTCAATGTAGTGAGCAAGATGCTCAATGTAGTGAGCAAGATGCTCAATGTAGCGAGCAAGATGCTCAATGTAGCGAGCAAGATGCTCAATGTAGTGAGCAAGATGCTCACACTACGTCAAGGATTTCGCCATTATTGATATTAAGGTTTAAATGCCGAACAGCTTAACCTGACAATGCGCCTAACGCACCCTACAACGATGAATTAGATGACAGATTGAAGATGTCCCCGGATTGACGTGCGACTATAAAAATTGTAAGATTTCAAGCATGGCACAGCTAAAACAGTGGAATCAATTGTAGGTTATTTTGACGTCAGGAAATCTCAGAAAATATAGGCTAAAGCCCTTACTAAGAACCCAACTCTGCGCTTGGTCTTTGGGTATCGTTTGCTTCTGTACCCCCCCGGCTGGCGCTCAAATGCCTTATCTGCTGGCACAGGCGAATAATCAACCTGTTGAGATGCAGTTTGAAGCATCTCCAGAAACGATTATTCAGGAATTGGTTAAAGCTGATGTCGTTTATCTAGGGGAAATTCATAGTAATCCTGACGACCATAAAGCTCAACTCGACATTCTGCAAGCCCTTTACCAAGAAAATCCCAAAATTGTCCTGGCGATGGAAATGTTCCAGCATCCTTATCAGGATATCCTGGATCAATACTTAGCTGGACAACTTACAGAAACTCAATTGATTGAGCAAACAGAATATGAACAACGCTGGGGATTTCCCTGGGAATACTATGCCCCCCTATTACAGTTCGCTCAAACCCATCAACTGCCAGTTTTAGCACTAAATACCCCCGCAGAAATTAGCCGTAAAGTTGCCCGGAATGGCTTAGAAAGTCTCACTATTGACGAACTTAAGCAGATTCCCCCCCTGGACGAAATTCGCACCGATAACGCCGACTATCGGCAAATGGTTGAAGCGGTCTATAATCAGCATCAACAGGCAGGTCATGGTAATAGCGATCGCTTTGAGCGATTTTTCACGGTTCAGGTGCTATGGGATGAAACCATGGCAGATGGGATTGCTGATTTTCTCACCGCTAATCCAGATTATCAAGTTGTCGTGATTGCGGGTAGGGGTCATATTGTCTATGGCTATGGTATACCCAGCCGAGTCGCCCGTCGCCTGAGTTATCGTCCCTTAATTCAGCGTTCGGTGTTGTTCGGTATACCGGAAGGGTTGGAAAAAAATAGTGCGATCGCAGATTTCTTTTGGCAACCTCGCTAATATTATCAAAGAAGCACGTTGCTGTTAACATGCAATACCTACCCGATTTAACCAACCGTTTGCACTATCAAGGGATTTATCCCTGTCCCATCTGTCGTGTGGGTCAAATTCAAGGGATGCCATTAATGGATGCGATGGCTTGTGAAGCCTGTCGTCATATTTTCGTGGCTGACTTAGAACAGCAATTATTGAAAATGACCGATAGACAGCCTCCCCTCACCTGGCGTTGGAATGGCAAAAACTGGGTAGGGGCGCATCTCCAAGGCGTTGAATGGGGATGGATGACTTGGATTTTTGCGGCGGCGTTTGTGATACTACCCACCACGTTAATTGGCGTAGCTGCCTACACCTTCCCGCCAACGCCCGGTAGTCGCTTGGCTTGGCTACCCCTGGCTTGGACAGGATTAACCTTTTTCTTCCATTTTGCCGTTATTGTTTGGCTATTAATGGAGTTTTATCAGTTTCCCCTGCGAGTCTACTTGCGAACTCGGCGGCGGCGTTTGCTGAGGCGTTAATAACTCAAAAGGCAGAAGGCAGAAGATTGCAGCCCGACATAATAGGAAGGGTCAATTGTAGGGGCGGGTTTAGGAACAATTGTAGGGGCGGGTTTAGGAACAATTGTAGGGGCGGGTTTAGGAACAATTGTAGGGGCGGGTTTAGGGACAATTGTAGGGGCGGGTTTAGGAACAATTGTAGGGGCGGGTTTAGGAACAATTGTAGGGGCGGGTTTAGGAACAATTGTAGGGGCGGGTTTAGGGAATCAATTCAGCTACTCACCAATAACGGAACAACAAAACCCGCCCTCCCTCACCGATAAGTGAACAACAAAACCCGCCCTCCCTCACCAATAACGGAACAACAAAACCCGCCCTCCCTCACCAATAACGGAACAACAAAACCCGCCCTCCCTCACCAATAACGGAACAACAAAACCCGCCCTCCCTACCAATAATGACCGATTAGTTCAACATACTCCGCAGCATCCAAGCGGTTTTCTCATGAGTCCGCATCCGTTCGGTTAACAAGTCAACGGAAGACTCATCATTCGCCCGTTCAGCCGCCGGAAACGCCTCCCGCGCTGTTCTTACCACGGCTTCATTGGCTTCTACCAGTAAACGTACCATTTCTGAGGCTTCCGGAACCCCACGGGTTTCTGGAATCGAAGAGAGTTCGGCAAATTCGCTATAACTACCGGGGGCTGGATAACCGATGGTGCGAATCCGTTCAGCAATATCATCCACCGCTACCGCTAATTCAGTGTACTCGGTCTCAAACATATTATGCAGCGAGTGGAACATCGGTCCAGTTACGTTCCAGTGGAAATAGTGTGTCTTGAGGTAAAGGCTATAGGTGTCTGCAAGCAGGCGAGACAATCCTTCGGCAATCTCTTTGCGGTCTTGTTCTGAAATACCAATATTGACGGGCGCAGATTTATCAGCAGTTTGCATAGTGGTCTCCTAATTTGCTCCAAAATAACGTTAACAGAAAAGCTGGTATAGTTCCTTATTTAACAGAGTTCCACGGAAATAAATTAGCCAGTGTGACGCCTAATTTGAGTGAACGACTAAGCTGTCATGCATTTAAATTAAGTATCAGTAGCGACCAAGAGGGTCAATGTAGTGAGCAAGATGCTCACACTACTACGAAAAGGATTTCGCAATTCTTGACATTTGACATTAAGGTTTAGTTTAAATGCCGAGCAGTTTACACCCTTTATCCTGTTGATCAAGGCATCTGGAACTACTTTTCGCACACCAACCGTTAATCTTAAACTATGAGCGATCAGTTACATATCATCCTAAAGTATGAACTGTTTTCGTCTAACAAAAATGAGGCTTCTCAGGCTAAATGTCGCATTAAGACGGCACGAGGGGCGCGGCGAACCCGGCATTTAATCGTTTCTTTACCCAGGCGCTGATGTGCCTCAAATCGATGACACCCAGAGAATCCGTAATACTCTCCATCAACTTCGAGTACATCAATGGGTTCTCTTAATCCTTCTTCCTGGATGGACTTCATCAACTCCAGCACCTTCTCGGCGTCGTTTTCTCCGGGAAGAGGACGGCGAATTTGCTGTAGCGGAATTTCTCGAATCTCAACCATCGTGCCAATAACACCTCTGCTCTTAAATGTTTACCCATAAATCATACTCGTTATGAGTTTGACTTGCAACTTGAGGATAAGGGAAGGGAGATGGGGCGGGTTTAGTCGTATCTGGGTGAGGAAAGAAACGATAATAGTCAAACCCGCCCCTACACACGCACCAGGCTTTCTTGATTGAAGCGAAGGGTCAAAACATTCCCTGTTCCCCGTTCCCTAACATAAGACAATTATTTTTGAATCCGAGACAGATCCATATTGCCAAAATTGACAAAAAAGGCAACATTAAGATTTTCTAGAGACTGAACCAACCAAAAAATATTATTAATTGTTTGACATTCGTAGTGATTGAACAAAATTGAAAATCGCTTTTCTAAATCAGGTTTAACTTTGCCACACAGCAGAATGATTTTAAGCAATAATCCCGTTGTGCGAATCGACCCCATATTAGAAATTAAATCAATAAAGACATAGTGATTGGGATGCTGAGGACTGCTAACTAAGAAACTCAGTAATTGACTACAGGTTCTCAGCAATAAAAAATCGTTGATCTTCTTAGAATCGCTATCCGGCAAGGTGTTTTTGAGATGTTGCGCTAAACGCTGATTGAATTGATGTTTACCATAAGCGGGTTCAATTGCCGCTATTAGGTATTCATACAAATCAGCTTTAAAGGCACGATAAGAGCGCGTTTGATTACTTTGCTTGAGAAAACGTTGGGCTAAGTCTCGGTAGGTGTAAGCCCCTTCAACTTTGCCCATAAATTGCTTCAGGGCGAAGTAGAGTTCGCGATCGCTTAACAAAGTCGGATTGGGTACAGGTTGCACCAGAGTAGTGTCTGAGGTGGGAGTTTTGCTGGACGCCAGTCGCACTCGCCGGATCAAATAAGTGACATATTGAGAGAGATTCATTTCTAATTGCCATTGACGTTGAGTTTGAATGTGGCGGATTGTTTGCTGGTGTTCGTAGGAACTATCTGAACTCAGCAAGGCGTGGGTGTATAAATAGGGGTATCGACAAATCAATTGTCCTAACGCGGGATTGGAGTCTTGGCGATCCACATCTGCGGTGTGATCAACAACTTTGACCAAGCGTTTTAGGGTTTGAAAGTCTTCACTTTGAGTAAATACTTGCAAGAGTTGTCGCAATCGCTTGGATAGTCCCGATGTCGCCTTAATTGTCCCGGGTTGAAAGGGTTTTTCAAATAATGCCACCAATTGCGCGATCGCATTATCGTGGTTGGCTTGCATTTGCCATCGGTTGATCAGGATATGGCAGCACCGATTGAGAATATGGGTAAAGTCTTGATGGCGGGGATTAGCGAGAATAATTCGGTGGAAGGCAGCGATAATGTCAGGTTCGGCGTAGTTTTTTGCGGTAATAAATAGTTGATCAAATCGTTCGATGAGTTGCTGGGGAGATTCTCGTCGTACCCAATAGAGCAAATGATCATATAATATCTGCTCGTCGGCACTCAAGGAACGCGGCGGAGACGTTGGTAAGAAGTCTGGAGGGGTAGGTTGTGGAGAGGGTTTTCTTGTCGATGTTGTATCTAATTGTTTCTGGGGGTTGCGGTTTCCTCGATAAGAACTAGCGATAATCTGCTGACGACTCGCATGTAGAAATTGGTAGTCCTTTTGATTTAAGCGTTTCCCTTTTGCCCAAACTGAGGCTTGTTGTAATTGATTTCGGTTCAACAAATAAGACGTATCCTGACACTCACTGGCAAACCAAGCCATCATCGGCGAGTGATACGGGCGCAGATTATTTAGGGCGTTGGTTACCCAATCCCGATTAAAGATAGAGGCGTAGATGCGGTTATAGACTCTCAGAACAGGCTGGGCGTATTTCTGTCCGATTGGCTGTTTCACCACTAATCCCGATAGGCGTAATTCTCGTTGTTCTGGACTATTATCGGCGGGGATTTCTCCGTGATCGAGAATTTGCTGGTAGAGTGTTAAAAGTTGACGGGTACTGGCACAGTTAGGTAATAGGCGATCGCGAATGGTTTTTAGGTGTTCGGGTTCATCCTTGGCTTCCCAGTTGTCAATGATGTGCGATCGCACCAACTGTTCAATCCACACGCTAATTTGGGATTTATCTTGGGGAATCTTCGTGGGTAACCAGAGTTCAGCTTGGTGTAGGACAATCTGACACAGCTTTTGGGTGAGAAAGGGTTTACCTCCTGTCCAGGTTAATATTTCCTGGATAATGGCGGCAGAATAGTTAACATGGGTGGCTAATCCTTGGGCTAACGGTAAACATTCATTTAATTGAAACCCTGTCAGTTCAATTGCCCGACCAATATTAAACGGGGTGCTATGTTTATCTTGAATTAACTCTGAGGGAGTGGCGGCACCTAACAGGGCAAATGTGAGGCGTTGGTAGGCAAGATTATCGGCACGACTATCATAACAAGCACGAATCACGGCTAAAAAGTCATCGACGCGAAAGTTTAAGTTGAGAACCGTATCAATTTCATCAATAAAAATAACAATCGGTTGCGGAATCGCCGGGAGGAGGATGCGTTCAATAAACTCACTGAAGCGTTGTACGGGCGAAAGGAAATCGCGATCGCGCCACCATCGACGCAAGTTAAATTGTTGGGTCAGATTGAAACTAATCACCAAACGACGGACTAAACCAGCATACCATTCCTCTGGGGTGAGATGTTGGCAACCAATCTTAGTCAAGTCAATCGCCGCACAAGCAAATCCTTCCTCCTGTAAGCGGCGCATGGTTTGCACCCGCAAGCTAGATTTCCCCATCTGTCGGGAGTTGAGGACATAGCAGAAATCCCCTGCCCTTAACCCGTTGTAGAGTTCAACATCTGCCTGTCGCCACACATAAGTGGGGGAATCGGCGGGTAGGCATCCGCCAAATTGGTAGTTATAGGCTAAGGTGGTAGTCATATTCAATGCCCTGACGAAACGCTGCATCGGTAGAAACCGGGTAGAGCGAAGTAATAAAAAAAGGGGTTACACCCCTCAGCGTAGACTATTTTTAAGCGGCTATAATAGCTTTTTCCGAGTCTTGCCGACAATATTCCATGCTAGATGCACTTGAACCACCCTCTGGAATGACACGACATATTGTACCCCTCAATAAGCTGTCATGCATTTAAATTGGGAATGGTAGCGAGGGTGTGAGTGCGTTAGTAGTATTTTCGTGTACTATCACGTACCTCAACCGAACCGACAACTTATTCCACAATTTTAGCTGTGCTAAGCTGTCATGCATTTAAATTGGGTATTAGTAGCGAGCAAGATGCAAAGCCTGCGGCATGGCTTCGCTAAACGCATTACAAGGATTTCGTCATTATTGACATTAAGGTTTAAATGCCGAACAGCTTACTCCATTAGTCGTCAGAAGAACCCTTTTTCCTTAACAGATATTCAAGGGTTTAATTTTTCGGACTTTTTCCTTTTATTCGGGATGTAGTTTTTTGTACTTCAAGTTGAAGTGCGGAGTCTGGGCTTTAATACACATAAGTTGAGTTAACAACCCAACTTCTCATCCGAAATCTAGAAACCTGCGAAAGTCGGGGCGGGTTTAGTCACATCCCTTGTGCAACCGAAAAGATAGTCGTAAAACCCGCCCCTACAGAGACACCACATACCGTGAAAAGCAAAAACAACGCCCCCCTCACAACCAATGGCAGAGGCAACGCTAAGATCATCAAGGACTATTACCCGCCATTGCCCTCATGTCTGATCCAACCCCGATCTCCTCCAACCCTACCCCATCTCTCAATGGAAACCAACCCCCTAGCCAAAACACCATCCGCATCCGGGGTGCTAGACAACATAACCTAAAAAACATTAACCTCGATCTCCCGCGCGATCGCTTAATCGTCTTCACAGGCGTCTCTGGTTCCGGTAAATCCTCTCTCGCCTTCGATACCATCTTCGCTGAAGGACAACGCCGCTACGTCGAATCCCTAAGCGCCTATGCGCGTCAATTCCTGGGACAATTGGATAAACCCGATGTAGACGCCATTGAGGGCTTAAGCCCTGCGATCTCCATTGACCAAAAATCCACGTCCAATAATCCCCGTTCCACCGTGGGTACGGTTACCGAAATTTACGACTACCTGCGCCTATTATTTGGTCGCGCTGGAGAACCCCACTGTCCGATCTGCGATCGCAATATCGCCCCCCAAACTATTGACCAAATGTGCGATCGCGTTATGGAAATCCCAGATCGCACCAAATTCCATATCCTCGCCCCTGTCGTTCGAGGCAAAAAAGGCACACATAAGAAACTACTCTCCAGTTTAGCCGCTGAAGGATTTGTTCGCGTCCGCATCGATGGCGTGATCCAATCTCTTTCTGATCCAATTGAATTGGATAAAAATTATACCCACACTATTGAAGTGGTGGTTGACCGCCTGATCAAAAAGCCAGGACTCCAAGAACGTTTAACCGATTCTCTAGCCACCTGTCTCAAGCTTAGTAGTGGAATTGCGGTAATTCAGGTATTAAATGATTCAACCGCCGTCCAAACTGACTCAAAGTCTATACCGACTGACGAAAAAAATGCAAGGTCTTCCGAGCCACAACTCCCCCAAGAAATCGTCTTTTCCGAAAACTTTGCCTGTCCCGAACATGGCGCTGTCATGGAGGAATTATCCCCCAGACTGTTTTCCTTTAACTCCCCCTATGGCGCATGTCCTCACTGTCACGGATTAGGCAATTTACGCACCTTTTCCCCCGAACTCGTTGTCCCCGAACCCAGTCAACCCATCTACTGTGCGATCGCGCCTTGGTCGGAGCGAGATAATTCCTATTACTTGTCCCTACTCTACAATATCGGACAAGCTTATGGCTTTGAACTGGGGACACCCTGGCAGAAACTAAATTCCGAACAGAAACAGGTGGTTCTCTATGGCGCGGATAATCCAATTTGGATCGAAGAATATAACGATTACCGCCGCTATCGGGGGGTACTTCCGATTCTGCAAAAGCAATATGACGAAACCAGTTCCGATACTTATAAACAGAAACTCGAACAATATTTAGTTGATCAACCCTGTGAAGTCTGTAAAGGGAAACGATTAAAGCCAGAAACCTTAGCGGTACGGCTGGGACAGTATCGGATTACGGATTTAATTGAGGTTTCCATTGGTGAAAGTCGCCAACGGATTGACCAATTCCAACTCTCATCCCGTCAGGCAAAAATAGGTGAACTTGCCCTCAAAGAAATTAAAGCCCGATTGCAATTTCTCTTAGATGTCGGCTTAGATTATCTAACTCTAGATCGGGCGGCGATGACCCTTTCTGGAGGAGAAGCTCAACGAATTCGCCTGGCGACTCAGATTGGTGCAGGATTAACGGGGGTTTTGTATGTATTAGATGAACCGAGTATTGGGTTACATCAACGAGATAATGGGCGGTTATTAGCCACCTTGCAGAAATTGCGGGATTTAGGGAATACCTTAATTGTCGTTGAACACGATGAAGAAACCATTCGCACGGCTGATTGGATTATTGATATTGGTCCCAAGGCGGGAATTCATGGGGGCGACATTGTGGTTCAGGGAAATTTCACGGAATTACTCAATAGTGAAACCTCGTTAACGGGAGCCTATTTATCCGGACGTCAGAGAATTGAAACACCAGGGGAACGGCGGGAAGGTAACGCGCGATCGCTGGTTCTCAAAAATGCCCACCGAAATAACCTCAAACATATTGATGTAGAGATTCCATTGGGGGAATTAGTTTGCATTACTGGGGTTTCCGGTTCCGGGAAATCTACGTTAGTGAATGAACTCCTTTATCCAGCGTTGCAACATCATCTCAGTCGAAAGATACCCTTTCCAAAAGAGTTAAGTAAGGTCAAGGGATTAAATGGCGTCGATAAAGCGATTGTCATTGATCAATCCCCAATTGGTAGAACCCCGCGTTCTAATCCCGCCACCTATACTGGGGTATTTGATGTGATTCGCGGACTCTTTACTGAAACCATCGAAGCCAAAGCCAGAGGGTATAAAGCTGGACGGTTTTCATTTAACGTTAAAGGGGGACGCTGCGAAGCCTGTGGCGGACAGGGCGTTAATGTAATTGAAATGAATTTCCTCCCCGATGTTTATGTGCAATGTGAGGTTTGTAAAGGCGCAAGATATAACCGAGAAACCTTACAGGTGAAATATAAGGGATATTCGATTGCTGATGTTTTAAATATGACAGTGGAGGAGGCGCTGGAGGTATTTAAGAATATCCCCCGTGCGGTGAATCGGTTACAAACTCTCGTGGATGTGGGGTTAGGATACGTACATTTAGGACAACCTGCACCTACGTTATCCGGAGGCGAAGCGCAACGGGTGAAATTGGCGACGGAGTTATCGCGACGGGCGACAGGAAAGACGTTGTATTTAATTGATGAACCGACAACGGGATTATCGTTTTATGATGTCCATCATTTATTAAATGTGTTACAGCGATTGGTGGATAAAGGGAATTCGGTGTTGGTAATTGAGCATAATTTAGATGTGATTCGCTGTAGCGATTGGGTGATTGATTTGGGTCCTGAAGGGGGAGATAAAGGCGGAGAAGTGATTGCGGTGGGGACACCGGAAGATGTGGCGGAGAATGAACAGTCGTATACGGGGATGTACTTAAAGGAGGTGTTGAAGCAGTATCCGCCGCAAATTAAGCCCTGAACTAAAGTTCGGGCTAAAAGCTTAAACCCGTTAAAACGGGTTCAAAGAGTGCATGTCAACGCCAGTAGGTTGGGTTGACGAACGTAGGCGAAGCCTTCTCGTACTCCTTTGGAGTTCCCGAAGGGTAGAGTAACCCAACGAGAGTGGGTTAGCATGAACATTATGTCAAACCTGACATGCTCCCGGTTCAAAGACTTTCCCAGTCATCAAAAAAGAAGGTAAATACTAATGATTTGTTTGATTGACCAGCATGGTAAAACCTAGCCTGGTATCGTTACTGTCATGTTACAGCGAGATGAGTGTATTGTAATTCTAAAAGGTGTACCAGCAGATGTTTGTTATAATTGCGGGGAATATTATTTGAGTGATACGGTTACTGAGCAAGTATTACAACGTGCCGAAATAGCTATTAACAATGGTGCTGAGGTAGAAATACTGCGTTACGCGGCGTAGAATCAATCTAATCAAGGAATATCATGATAGATCAATTTGGAAAGGATAAAAATTCAGTATTTTTTCCTGAAATAGAAAAAATCAACCAAGCATTGGCTAAAGCTGTGCAAGATGCTTTGTTAAAACACAAACAAGCGGGTAATCCAGTGGCTATTTGGCGTGATGGGAAAGTTGTCTGGATATCTCCAGAGGAGATTTTGGCAGAGGAAAATAATCTGTGACTATTTCCGTACTTCAGACTAAGTTGCAGTCTAAGGTAAAATCTGTCATGCTGAGCAGAATGCAGTGAAACGGAATGACGCTCGCGCATTTGTCCAGATTCTCGTATCTCGTTCCTAGCTTCACGCTTCGCTCTTCCTAGACATGATAGAACGCAACTTGGTATCAGTGTTGACTAAACGCAGAAGGAATTTAAGATGAACCATGAGCATCAAACACGGGTAGAACACTTTGCTACCCTTAAGTCTAAGTACAAAGCCACCGACTATGAAGACTCATCCCCCGCGAGTCTGTTGTATCTCATCCTACGAAAAGCTGACTTGGGAATTCAGATCATTGAGGTTGAGGTAATTTGGCTCATAGATCATCAACTTTTGCAAACACTTAAAGTTGTCCGTGAGCAATACAGACAGAGAGAAAAAGAACTTAAACAACTAGAAAATGAATTTGAACAGTTAACATATAAGTATACAACAACAACGTTCCATGGTTACTGGAAATCAACGCCGCTTTACTTTATACTTAGGAGACTGGATTCAGGAAATAAGCTAACGGGTTCAGAAATTAAATGGCTGCAATATTGTGGTTATACCGAGATAATTACAATCGCTAAAGAGATAGAACACTTTGCCAAATTGAAAGCCAAGTACCAAGCTACTAAAGATAAAGATTCATCCCCTGATAGTCGGCTATATGGAATTTTAAAACGACTGGATAATAAAGAACGGTTACATGATTCAGATATTACCTGGCTGAACGAACAGGAATTATTTGAAACCTTGGCAATTTTCCAGCAACAAGAAACGGCAAACCAAGCTGAATTTGCTCAACTTAAGGATAAGTACAAAGCGACTAAACACTCAAATTCATCTTTATCCAGTCCGCTGTATCTCATTCTAAAAAACCTTGAGACAGATCAGCCGTTGAGTACGTCAGAACTAGACTGGCTGGAGGCGAATCAACTGATTGAAACCCTTGATATTGTTCGAGAGTTAGAACAGAAGCGACACTTTGTTGAGCTGAAGGCAAAGTATAAAGCTAGCCAATACGAAGATTCATCACCCTCTAGTCACCTGTACAAAGTCCTAAAAAAAATTGAATCAGAACATCCGCTAGGCGAGCCGGATATTAACTTTCTGAAAAAGCGTAAATTGACGGATACAATTACTATTGCTCAAGACAAATACGCAGCGACGCTAAAGTCCAAGATTGAATTAGGAGATAAACTGGAGGAGTCCGAGGTAAATTGGCTGAAAGAAAATGAACAGGAGAATATAATTGCGATCGCGCAAGCTAAACACTTTGCGACTCTCAAGTCTAAGTATGATGTCTCGGACTATCAAGATAAATCTCCCTCTAGCCCTTTATACGCGATTCTGCAAAAGCTTAAAAAAGCAGAACGCTTGGAACCAACGGATGTCGCTTGGCTTGAGGAGAATAAAATTAAACGTCATCAATCGAACTATGGTTATTATGGGGGGCGAGAGGAAGGATATAAACTATTCTCTGGAAAGATTTGGAATACTTACCACAAAATTGAAGCTAAGTTTTACGAACAAGAGTACCAGCGCACTGGCAACAAATGGAACTTGCCCAATGCTAGCAGTCATTGGCGTAAGGCAGATCAACCCAAACAGGCATTAAAACTGACAGAAAACCTCAACTTTGACAAAATTAAAGAAAATAAGCTTAAATCAGCATTACTAACCACTAGGGGTGGAGCCTTTCGAGACATTCATGAATTAAAGAAAGCTGAGAAATGTGCGCTTAAAGCGATTGAGTATCAGCCAAGTAGCCATCACCCTTATACCTTAATGGGTGCAATTTGTTTTGAAAGGGGGCAGTATTCAAAAGGAGAGGATTGGTTTGAAAAGGCAATTCAACGGGGGGCTTCTCCCAGAGATCAGGATGCTGAGATGAAGCGAGTCGTTAAAAATGCTAAAGATGAGAACAAGCGCCGCGAAGTTGTGGAATATTTGCTTAAAAAAGATCCACAACGGTATGCTTGGGCTAAGTCTTATGAGAAAAAGTCTAAAAAGAAAGGAAAAGGACAAGGTAAAAGATAGCTTGCGCCTAAGGTGTTCAGTTTGTGCGATCGCGCATTATTTTTGGGCATCTTCTGTAGGGGCGGGTTTTACCACAAACTTATGTCACTCACCATTTACCTATATAAACCCGCCCCGCTCCCATCCCAGATGTGACAGGTTTATTATATTAGTAGGATATCCTAAATGTGAATTAAATCCACCCAGGGAAACCTGCGATCGCGTCTTTCCCTGTCATCTGGGTAGGGTTATTTTTTCCCCGATTGGGGTGGAGAGGGGGCGGGTTTAGATAGGTTATTCCCAGAAACCGTTACGTTGGTTGTAAAACCCGCCCCTACAAAATCTACTACGTCGGCAAAATTCAACCATCAACCCTGGAAAATTGACGGATTGTAATAAATTGTTCGCGATTTATTTGATGGGTGGGGTATGCTAAATTTTAATCATATCCACGCTGAGATCGTGCAATCGCCCATTGTAGGGGCGGGTTTTACCACAAACTTATGTCACTCACCATTTACCTATATAAACCCGCCCCGCTCCCATCCCAGATGCGACAGGTTTATTATATTAGTAGGATATCCTAAATGTGAATTAAATCCACCCAGGGAAACCTGCGATCGCGTCTTTCCCTGTCATCTGGGTAGGGTTATTTT